>DATLTG010000133.1:0-2405 GCA_035533735.1 Bacteroidia bacterium | reverse complement strand
CTTTGTTATTCATCAGACACAGAAGGATTAAAAAGTTTTTTAATTGGCGAAGATCAAGTGGAAACTGGTTTGCATGAAGCTATTCAGTTAATGCATGTTGGCGACAAAGCGCTGTTTATTATTCCATCTTTTTTAGCTGCTGGAATGGTTGGTGACAAGGAAAAAATTCCACCAAAAGCAACGGTGGTTTATGAAATTGAATTAGTTTCTTTAAAATAAATGTGTTTGAAAAAGGTTTGTTTTCTTCCGCTTGTTATACTTTTTTTACTACTGTTTTCGTGTCAGAAAAAAGTGGAAAAATATAAAGGATTTAGTGAAACAAATGCCGGTTTGTTTTATAAATTACAATCATTTGGAGATAGTAAAAAACGTCCTGTTGTGGGTGATTATTTAGAAATGCAAATGGTGTATAAAACCGAAAAAGATTCTGTGTTTTTAAACACGCAAGAAAATATTAACAGTGATGGCGCTGCTTTTATTTTGTATAATCAAAAACCTACATTTGCCGGAAGTTTTGAGGAACATTTTTCGGATATGAATGAAGGTGATAGTATTACATTTTTGGTAAATGCGGATTCTCTTTTTACTAAATTTTTGAAACTGAAAACGCTTCCGATTTTTATTCGTTCCGGAAGTTTGGTGAAAATAGACACCAAGTTGGTAAAAATTTTAACTGCCGATGAATATGCGAAAGAACAATCCCATTTAGCCGATTTAACGGACGATTTAGATTTAATAGAGCGCGAAAAATTGCAACATTATTTAAAATTTGAAAAATTAAATTTATTACCCATTGCAGGTGGCATTTATTTTATCCCTGAAAAAGAAGGAACAGGAAAAAATGTAGAAGAAGGTTCATCGGTTACCGTTAATTATAAAGGCTATTTTATGGATGGCAGAATGTTTGATTCTACTCGCGTACCATTCCAATTTGTGATGGGAGATCAAGATCAAGTTATTTCGGGATTGGCTTCCGGAATTTCTTTAATGAAAGAAGGTGGAAAAGCAAAATTTATTATACCTTCGCAACTTGCTTTTGGAGAAGATGGTTCATCCAATAAAATGGTACCACCTTACACAACAGTAATTTACGAAGTAGAATTATTAAAAGTCAATTAAAATCAATTATAAACAATCAATTTAAAAAACATGAAATCTATCTCTTTCAAAAAAAGTTTGCTGTTATTAGCATCCGGAATTTTTATTTTTTCTTCGTGCAGCAAATCACCTTATCCAGGTTATAAAAAAGATGCAACCGGTTTGTATTATAAATTTTACAATCAAAACGACAAAGGGCAACATCCGAAAGAAGGAGATATCGTTTCGGTGAGGATGTTATATAAAAACAGCAAAGATTCTGTGTTGTTTAATTCTAAAAAGTTTTCGAGAGATAGTACAGGTGCCATTCGTTTTCCATTAGCAAAATCTACTTTTAAAGGAAGCTTTGAAGATGCTTTATCAATGATGGCTGTGGGTGATAGTGCCAGTTTTTTAATTAATGCTGATTCGCTTTATTTAAAAACATTTAAGGCAAAAGAATTACCTAAATATGTTGTTTCAGGTACAATGCTAACTTTTGAAGCTAAATTGGTTGGTGTTATGTCGAAAGAAGAAGCAGCAAAACAACAACAAGAAATGATGGAAAAAAGAAAAGCGGAGATGGAATTACGTAAAGGTCAAGAACCACAAACCATTCAAAAATACTTAACAGATAATAAAGTTACTGTTAAGCCAACTGAAAGTGGTATTTATTATATTAAAACGATAAAAGGAAACGGACCAAAAGTGATTGCAGGCGATACAGTACAAGTTACTTATAAAGGAATGTTATTGGATGGCTCTGTATTTGACACTTCCGATAGAGGTGGAGATTCAAAACCCGTTAAATTCCCTGTTGGCGTTGGAGCAGTTATAAAAGGTTGGGACGAAGTATTACAAACAATGAATCAAGGCGAACAAGTAAGAGTTTTAATTCCTTCATCAATGGCTTATGGAGAAATGTCTCCAGGCGGAATGATTCAACCATATTCTCCTTTATTATTTGATATCAGCATTGTGAAAGTGATAAAAGGAAAACCGGTTGAAAAACAAAAACCGATGAAAGAAATGAAGATGAAAGAAATGAAAGTAAAAATGAAATAAATTTTATTTCAAGTATCAATATAAAATATGAAAAAAATAATTTTTGCCGTAATCGCATCTGCTGGAATGTTACTTATTCCTTCGTGTAAACTGTTTAAAAAAACACCAAAAGCTCCTAAAATGACTACAACAGCATCTGGATTGCAATATGTTATTACAACCAAAGGAACCGGAATTCAGCCACAAAAAGGGGATGAAGTTACGGTAAACTATGTAGGGAAATTAATGAACGATACTGTTTTCGATGCTTCTGCAAATCACGG
>DATLTG010000132.1:0-2003 GCA_035533735.1 Bacteroidia bacterium | reverse complement strand
TAAGCAAAATCATCAAATGTATTTACAGTATTTGTTACAGGCATTGATGAAGAGGAGACAGTAGCAATTCTTTTTCCTGCACCTAAATCCGCTGTAATGAAATAATAAGTAGTATCCGAATAATAATTGTTTTGATGATGAAAACGATTGTCTGTCGAATCATAATTCCAAACCACAGGACCTTGTCCATAAAAAAGTACATATCCTGCGCTATCTAAATTAGTTTGACTTTGCTCACTCACATAAATAGGATCTTCCACTAAATCATCATGTCTAAAAGTACTATTCGGCAAAGGAAGCATACCTCCTCCATTGCCATAAACACGAATATTTTTCGGGTTTATATTGGCAACATCCATTCCAATATTTTTCAAAAACTGATACGAAAGTTTGTAAATTCCATCTTGCGTTACACCAATTTTATACCATGTACCTGTTGCTAATACTGAATTAGCTGCAAAGCTCATAGAACTTGGCGTATGCTTACGATTATTGGAAGCTATTTTTTGAATGTTTATACTAAACGAAACTAATTTTTCGTAGATTCCAGTTACAGGATTTTTTCTGATAGGAATAAATTTTATCTGAGCGTACGCTTTTCTACGACTATATCCAACCATTGCGGTTATGTTAATTTTGTTCGTTAAATAATTTTTCAGTTTCTCTGCCAAAGTATTTTCTGTAGCCGTAAGTGGTTCGTAAACTTCATTTGATAAGTTAGCAGAAATACCAGAAGGATTATCAGTTAATGGTACAACTTCATAATACGTTGGGAGCATTTGCGTTTTTGAATCGTAAATGGCATTTTCAAAACAAAGAGATGTTACGCTTCGCCCATCAGGCAATACTTCCGAAACAGGATTTTTCCATTTTAGATTAATTAACGAATTGTTTTTTTGTTGCAAATTCGGTTGCACAAACGAACGTGGTAATTGCGCAAACAAACCACCTGAAAATAAAATAGAAAGAAAAAGAAAATTTATTTTTTTTAGCATTTAAGCTATGTATCAAAAATTAATGATGGAATTTATAAACCAAAAGCCAAACCTACTATTTTAATCCAAAAATAATAAAAAATTATCGTTGATAGGCATAACATTTTATTGATATTAAAAAATATTTTTGCTTTGATATATAATTTATTATACATTTGTCATACTATTTTTGTTTGGGCAGAACGCAATGAATAGATTTTTATTTTACATTTGTTAAAAAAAACTTTTAATGAAACATATTTATATTTCAAATACGTATAACCCGCAGTCATAAAAAACATCCGTCATGATAAAACGATTTACTATTGTTGTTGTAGCGATGCTTTTCTTAGGATTAAGCCAATCTGTAAAAGCTCAGGATCCTGAATTTACGCAGTTCTATGCCAATCCATTATACTTAAACCCTGCTTTTGCTGGATCAGCAAGATGCCCGAGAATTTGTTTAAATTATCGCAACGAATGGCCCGCTATTTCTGGAACTTTTGTTACTTATAGTGCCTCTTACGATCAAGCTGTAGATGCTCTTTCAGGTGGCTTAGGACTTTTAGTTACCAGTGATCAGGCAGGTCAAGGAACTATTAATACAACTAACTTTAGCGGAATTTATGCTTACCAATTAAATGTTACACGCGAGTTTTCTATTCGTGTTGGATTTCAAGCAACTTATGAAGAAAAAAGTATTGATTGGAGTAAACTAACTTTTGGTGATATGATTGATCCAACAAGAGGTTTTGTTTACACCACACATACTGTTCCGGGAGCAAATAGCATTAATAACGTAGATTTTTCTACCGGAATATTGGGTTTTAGCAAAACGTATTTTTTCGGCTTTGCAGTTGACCATCTTACGCAGCCTAATGAAAGTTTTCTGCAAGGAGCCAATGTAAGTCCGCTGCCAATGAAGTTTACCGGACATGCAGGAGCGATTATTCCTGTTGGAAATGATTTAGGAAGTGGTAACCAAGCATTTATTTCTCCAAACATTTTATTTCAAAAACAACAAGATTT
>DATLTG010000131.1:0-2419 GCA_035533735.1 Bacteroidia bacterium | reverse complement strand
GCCATTTCTTTATTAGATGAATAGCTTTTCCCGGTTTCTAAAAGTGAAATATATTTTTCAGCTTTTTTTCTCAATTCATTACTTTGTTTCTGAATTTTAGCAGAAATAGTTTCCATGAAAATACCTTTATGCCAAGCATTTTTAATTTCGGCATCATACAAATCCACCTGAAAAGAAGCATCGTAAACAGCTTTCGGTCCATTTGCAGTTCCGGCACTATACGAAACTGTAACTTCCCAAGGAACAGGAATTATAATAACTTCCGCTTCATCGCTTTTAAAAGGCAAACCGAAAATATTGTTTGCCATATCTCCAATTCCGTTCGGATCAAATTGTTTTATTTTATCTTTTTTAGTCATCATAAATTATTTTTTGCGGCACGAAAGTACAAAATAAAAAATCCCGTTAGCGATAAGCCAACGGGACTTTTAAGAAAGTAAATAAAAATTATTTTACTTTACCAGCTAATTCAGCACCAGCTTTAAATTTAACCACTTTTTTAGCGGCAATTTTAATTGCTTTTCCTGTTTGTGGATTTCTTCCCATTCTAGCTGCTCTTTTAGCAACTGAGAAAGATCCGAAACCTACTAATGCAACTCTGTCGCCTTTTTTAAGCGCTTTTGTAGTTCCATCAATAAAACCATCTAATGCTTTTTTTGCATCAGCTTTTGATAATTTCGCTTCTGCAGCGATTGCATCAACTAATTGTGCTTTGTTCATGTTAATTTATTTTAGTTAAACATTTAATTAATTACTGATAGCAAAATTATACGAAATTCAATACACACTGCATTCTCAACTGCTAAAAGTGCTATTTTGTTAATAAATAGCGGTGTTTTGTTAATAACGTTGGCTGAAAATGCCAATTTCAGTAAGTTTTATGCGAGATAAAAGGAAGGGTTTAATTCAAAGCCTCTTAAAAAATCTGAAGTAATCATTCGTTTTTTTCCTGATAATTGTAATTCACGAATAATAATGAAGCCATTTTTTACGGCAACTTTTAATTCATTTTTTTGATTTGAAATAAGTGTTCCTATTTTATAATCGTGCGTTGCCATTTCTTTTTCGGAACGAAATATTTTTAAAAATAAATTTTCTTTATTTGGCTGAATAAGCTCTGTCCAAGCAGCTGGATAAGGACTTAAGCCACGTATTAAATTATGAATTTCATCCAAAGAGTTGTTCCAGTTTATTTTACAATCTTCTTTAAATATTTTTGGTGCTGATTTTAATAAACTACTTTCCGAAAATAATTTTTCTTGCTCTGTTTCCGAATATTTTTTTTCGGCAATGGCATTTACCGTTTTGACAACTAAATCTGCGCCAAGCAACATTAACTTATCGTGCAGTTCTCCGGCAGTTTCATTTTCGGAAATAGGTGTTTTTTCTGAAAAAATAATTTTTCCGGTATCAATTTCGTGTTGAAGAAAAAAAGTAGTTGCACCTGTTTCTTTTTCACCGTTCATAATGGCGCGGTTGATAGGCGCAGCTCCGCGATAATTTGGAAGCAAAGAAGCGTGTAAATTAAAAGTGCCTAAAGGTGGCATACTCCAAACAATTTCGGGCAACATCCGGAAAGCAACTACAATTTGCAAATCTGCATTCAATGATTTTAATTCAGCAATAAAATCAGCGTCTTTTAATTTTTCGGGTTGTAAAATTTTCAACTTATTTTCTTGTGCGAATTTTTTTACGGCACATTCTTGTAGTTTTTGTCCGCGCCCTGCAGGTTTATCAGGCGTTGTAATAACTGCCACCACATTGCAATTATTTACCAGCAAAGCTTTTAATGATGCCACTGCAAAATCGGGCGTTCCCATAAAAACAATTTTCAAATCGTTTTTCATTTTCTGAGTTGAATATCACTTAATGTTATTATTTCGCCAGACATACAAATACTTACTGCATTTTTTTTCGATACATATTTTATCCAAACGGCTAAATTATTTTTTTTGAAATCGGAACCCAAATTTAAAGGTTCTAAAATTTTTCCGGAACCAATTTGTAAAACAAATCCACATCCGTCTAATCCTGTTTTGTCAAGTACAATAGCCGATTCATAACCTTCTTTTTGATATTCTTTTACAGGAGAAGAACTTACGTTATTGGAAAGTTTTTTTTGACTTTGGCAAGAAAAAATACTTGCTATAATAATAAGGAAAGAAAAAAGTAAACTCTTTTTCATTGAAAAATAAATTATTCAACATAAACAACTAAACCTTTCAAGTATTCTCCTTCGGGATGATACATATTTACAGCATGATCTGCCGGTTGAGAAAGTCGGTGTAAAACGCGCACATTTCTTCCAGCTTGAATGGCAGCCGAAGTAATGGTATTGTGAAATAAATTACTGTCGATGACTTGTGAGCAAGAAAAAGTAAACAAAATTCCACCCGATTTAATTTGACGCATTGCTTCC
>DATLTG010000130.1:0-5364 GCA_035533735.1 Bacteroidia bacterium | reverse complement strand
GATGATGAACTTTCGCCTTCGCAGCAACGTAATTTGGAAAAAGAATTTAATTGTAAAGTGCTGGATCGCAACAGAATTATTCTTGATATTTTTGCTGCGCGCGCACGAACAGCTCACGCTAAAACGCAAGTGGAATTGGCTTTTTATCAGTATATGTTGCCGCGCTTAACCGGTATGTGGACTCACTTGGAACGCCAACGTGGAAGCACCGGAACGCGAAGTGGAGCGGGTGAAAAAGAGATTGAAACTGACAGACGAATTGTGCGCGATAAAATTTCACAACTCAAAGAAGAACTTACTGCCATTGACCGACAGATGACAACGCAACGTAAAAACAGAGGCGAAATGATTCGTGTGGCGTTAGTCGGTTACACCAATGTAGGCAAATCTACTATTATGAATATGCTTTCTAAATCGGATGTGTTTGCCGAAAATAAATTATTTGCGACACTCGATACAACTGTTCGAAAAGTAGTAATTGACAATTTGCCTTTTTTGCTTTCCGACACCGTTGGCTTTATTCGTAAGCTTCCCACGCATTTGGTGGAATCTTTTAAATCAACTTTAGATGAAGTTCGCGAAGCCGATTTATTGATTCACGTAGTTGATATTTCGCATCCGCAATTTGAAGATCAAATTAAAGTAGTAACGCAAACGCTTACCGATATTGGTGCCGGTGATAAAACGACCATTTTGGTATTCAATAAAATTGATGCGTATCATTATATTGAAAAAGAAGCCGATGATTTATTGCCTGCCACAAAAGAAAATATGAGTTTAGAACAATTGAAAAAAACGTGGATGGGAAAATTAAATGCGCCTTGTCTTTTTATTTCTGCTACTAAAAAAGAAAACTTGGATAATTTACGCCAAACACTTTATACGATGGTGAAAGAACTGCACGAAAAACGCTATCCTTACAATAAATTTTTGTATTGAAAAATAAATTTTAGCACTTTCTATAAAAATAATTATTTTCGATAAATAGCATTTGTTTCAAAAGAAAATAGCTCGATTTTTTCTGAGTGTAACGAAAAATCTAAATAGATGCTTCACTTTGTTCAGGATGACGGCTTCTTGAAAAAAAAAGTTTTCAAGTAAATGTTTTTCGCGAGGGATTTTTAAGTAAGCAGCCATGTTTGAGTTCGCTTTTGCAGACGAGTTTGGCTGCGTGAAAAAATGTTTACGTAGAAATCTTAGGAATCAATAAACAGCCTTGGCTTATTTGCTTACTTTTTGCGTTAAGGCAAAAAATAATAAAATAAAAAACAATAAATAAAAAATTAAAAGCACAAATACGGATTCATTAAAATAGTAAAAACACAATTTTCTGCTATTTAATATTCAATAAAAACGTACATTGGCACTATAAATTCTATTATGGAATCTTTACAGAAGGATATTCAAGGGCTTGGTACTATTGGGCAACAGATTACATCTACGCGTGATTTTGATACTATTTTCTTAAAATTACATCAAAGCGTAAGCAGTTTGATGGATGCAGAATCATTTGGTGTTCGGATTTATAATCCTGATAAATATGAAGTAGAAGTGAAATACGAATTTGATAAAGGTGTCAGATTAGAACCTTTTTCATTTTCAATGAATAATGATAATAATTTTTCGGTATGGTGTATAAAAAACAGCCGAGAAATATTTATCAATAATAATACCATCGAACATACAAAGTATGTAAAAAAAATAATTGTGATTCAGGGCGAAATGACTCAATCACTCATTTTTTGCCCAATGATTTTGAACGAAAAAGTAATCGGAGTAATTACAGTTCAGAGCTACAAAAAAAATCAATATACACAAAGTCATCTCAATATAATCAGAACATTAGCTTCGTACGCTGCTATTGCGCTTGACAATGCACGCCTTTACGAATATATGGAAGCTGAAATTAAAATGAGAACATCGGAAGTGTTTCAGCAAAAAATACAATTAGAAAAATCACACCGCAATCTTTCTCTGTTAAGTAAAATAGGACAACAAATTACTTCTACTTTAAATTTAGAAACTGTGTTGAATGTGGTTTATAAAAACGTAAACAAACTAATGGATGCCAACGCTTTTTTAATTGGCTATTATAATAGAGATACGCAAATAATTGAAATGAAATTAGGAATGGAAAAAGGTGAAGTCATTCCTTTTCACGGCTGGTCGATGAAAGATAAAAACAGGCTTGCTGTTTGGTGTGTGGAAAATAGAAAAGAAATACTTATTGGCGATTACAACAAAGATTTTAATAAATACATTCCTAACATTGAAGTTCCGAAAGCGGTAGCAGGAAAATTGCCGGAGTCCTTAATTTATCTTCCACTTATTGTAGAAGATAAAATGGTAGGTATTATGACTGTTCAAAGTTTTCAAAAAAATGCTTATACTACTTATGAATTAGAATTAGCTAGGACATTGGCTTCTTACGTAGCAGTAGCTTTAAATAATTCGGAAGCATATAAACAATTAAATGTTGCTAAGCAGGAAGTGGAAAAGCTTTCTATTGTTGCCAGTAAATCTCAAAATACGGTTGCTATTTGTAATGCTAATTTTGAATTTGAATGGGTAAATGATGCTTTTACGCAAAATTATAAATGCTCACTTACTGAGTTTAAAAAAGAATTTGGAAATACACTTCTTGAAGCAAGTAACTATCCCAAAATTAAAAAAACATTAGAGGAATGTATTCGAAAAAAAGAAGGAAAAACGTATGAAGTAAAAAATATAATTAAAGGAAAAGCAAAATATTTTCAAACAACCATCTCTCCTATTTTTGATGAAAACGGGAAATTATTAAATATCGTTTTAATTGATGCTGACATCACTGAACGAAAGAAAGCAGCACTCGAAATTGAACAAAAAAATAAAGATATTACCGACAGCATTAATTATGCGAAAAGAATTCAACAAGCGATTTTGCCATCTGACGAACAATTTCGTTCGTATTTTCCAGACTCTTTTATCTTATTTAAACCCAAAGATATTGTTGCAGGAGATTTTTATTGGATGCAGGAAATTAACAATACTATTTTTGTTGCTGCAGCCGATTGTACCGGACACGGAGTTCCAGGTGCAATGGTTTCGGTTGTTTGCAGTAACGCTTTAAACAGGGCTGTGAAAGAATTCCATTTAACCGATACCGGAAAAATATTGGATAAGGTAACAGATCTTATTTTAGAAACATTTGAGAAAAGCACCACCGATGTAAAAGATGGAATGGATATTTCTTTATTGGCGATAAACAAAAAAACGAAGCAAATAAAATGGAGTGGAGCCTATAATGTATTGTGGTATTTTCAAAATAATAAATTACACGAAATTAAAGCTGATAAGCAGCCAATTGGTAAAAGCGATCATCGTAACCCTTTTACAACACATAAAATCACATATCATCCTGGCACTATTTTTTATTTATTTACGGATGGCTATGCCGATCAGTTTGGCGGACCCAATGGAAAGAAATTCAAATACAAACAATTGGAAGGAAAAGTACTAGATAATTCTAACAAAGATTTGAATATTCAGAAACGTTTTTTGAATAAAATATTCGAAAAATGGAAAGGTAATTTAGAACAAGTTGATGATGTAACTATTCTTGGAATTCGTATTTGACTTTAAAATACTTTTTTAACAACTTTATTATTCGAATTCAAAAGCTCCACTATTACAGGTACATCTGGTCTATGAATGGTATAATTTTTTTCTTGATAAAAAGTTCCATCCACTCTTTGTAATTCTTGACCAAGTAAATTGTAAATTATTATTTGGGTGGTTTGCGGATTAGCAAAATTAAAATTCACATAAATATTTTTCAAATCATAATTGATAGTAGCCGAATTGTTTTTCACAATTTGCTTTATTCCAGTAGTAATTATTTTACTAAAATGAATCTCGAAACGGTTTTGAAAAGTGCTGGTTGTTGTATCAGTATATGGATATGTAAATCCATTAAAAATTTGTTGATACGAACCATTTAGTAAGTCTTTTAAATAAATACTATATTGACTTTGAAAAGTATTTACTCCGCTAAAATTAAGTGTTCCACTTTTGCGAACATTAACAGGAATAACTTGATTGGTATCTTTCACAGAATTGATGGAATAAATATCTGATGTATCAGAATAAACGTAGGAATAAAGTCGTGTACTATCACTAATAATTTCACTTGCATCAAACAAAGAATCATTTTGATTAGTGGCTAATGAATCTAAACGAATGGCTATTTCGTCTTCTCCTAAACCAATTTTCAAAACATTATTTACACTATCAGGATTGCTTGTAGTTAAAAGTTGTTGCGTAGTATTATTTACAATTACTGCACTTGTTGCTGTTAGTAACGCACCTGGTGTAGTGGCATGAACAAAAAAACCTTGTCCTTCAGGAATAAATCGGCTGCCTCCATTTGTTGCAACTCCATTTACATAAGCTGCATAAACACTGCTGCACGTATTCCACATATATTCGGCATTGTCCATTGCTGTTTTTGTCCAACCAGAATTGTTCCAATTAATAGTTCCTGGAAACGGATTGGAAACTAAATTCCAACCAATATTGGCAGGAGTTGAATTGTTGGTGCAGGTAATGGGAAACGTAAAAACTGTTTGAAAATCTAATGTTCCTTGCATTAAAAGCTTTTTGGGAAAATCTGGACCGGAACCCCAATTTTGAAACCAATAAATAAATCCAACTCCTCTTCCCAAAACTTCACTTGTGCTTGTTGGAGGCGTATATCCAACAGTAAAACTCCCTGTGGCAGATTCTAAATACGTGTACATATTAACCCAACTGTAGGAAGGAAAATAAGGACAACCAGAAAAGCCAGTGGTAAATAAATTCATTGTGTTAATTGGTTGCCCCATACATGAACCGTAGGAAGACCAAAGTGCGTTGCATCGGCTAACCCATTTTTGAGCAATAAATGTTCCGGTAATGTTTCCTGTGCCAACAGAAACAACTCGTCCGTTATAAACTGCATCATTTTGTAGTGTGAGTATTCCACTTGATACATTTAAAATCCCACTTATAAGTTTAAGTGCATCTTTCACCCAAATACTATCCAAAGTAGTAATTGGTCCTATTCCATTAATTATTAAATCATAAAAAGATACTTTCCCTGTAATTATTTGTGTGGAGCTTCCATTAAAAATAACAGTCCCTGAAATATCGGTATAAGTTCCAGCATTAGTAAAATTGCCCTTTATGTCAATTCTCCCGAAATTATTATAACTCATGTTACGCAAAATTAACCATCGGTTATTCATAACTATTTAAAATACATAAATAGATTCTTTGATAGCATAATAGCTTTGCTATATGCAAGGATTATTAGATTTATACACAGATTATCTGTTAAGTAGCTTC
>DATLTG010000129.1:0-2775 GCA_035533735.1 Bacteroidia bacterium | reverse complement strand
CACAACTTGCTTGATACAACCCTACAGAGGACACCATTAGCATTAACTTTAATGGCTATTTTGTATAGAGATGACAAAGTAGATTTAAAAGAATTACCAGCAAATATTTTTCAATTATATGATAGATTTACGGATGTCTATTTGGATAAATGGGAAGATTCCAAAGGAATTTCACAATTATATAAATATGAGCAAACAAAAAATATTCTTGCATTCATTGCCTTTCACTTACATAAGAATGGTATGAATTGTATTGACACAGATGAATTAAATACCTTTTTAATTGAATTAAGAACAAAATACAATTATGATGAACTGAACGACATTGATAATTTTATTCTTCATTTGAAATCAAAAAATGGAGTTTTCTATTATGACAATATTAATAACACATTCGTATTTTTTAATCATTTCTTCCAAGAGTATTTTTCAAGTTTATGTATAGAAGATGATGAAGATTCTATATTAATTGAAAATTTTTTTAATGGTTGGTGGAGCAACGCATTAGTCTTTTACTGTGGTAAAAAACCTAAAAGTTACAAATTACATAAAGATATAATTACTAAAGTCCTACCATTAAATTCGTCTCAAAAATTTGTATACTTAAATCAACATTCTAAATGTTTGCAAGCAAGCCACGACATTTCAATTGAAAACAGAACCACTATAGTTAAGAAATTAATTTTTGAATTTGACAAATTCTTTAAAACATTAGTTATAGAAGGAAAAGAAAATGAAAATTCAATTGGTAATCACGTTCCATTTGTTACTCTTTTAAACCAAAGCAAAACTCTGTTCGACTCAACTTTTAACTCTAAACATATTGCAACAAAAGAAATAATAGAACTTTTTGAGAAAATTATTTTAGAAAAAAATACGTACACGAATATAACAATCTATAATATTGCGTACTACTTAGCTTTTCATAAAAACATTTCAACACCATTTGAATTATTTGAAGATAGAATAAAGGAAGATATTGTGTGGAATAGAATACTCTTTGTTGATATTGGATTCTTAAAATTAAAAAAGCAAATTGACGAAAAGAAATATTTACGAATAAGAAGAAAGATGGAGAGAAACAAATTTCTAATACAAAGTATCTTAAAGAATAGTATTGTTGAAAAGGAGAACAAAGAAGGATGAAAAAAATAGTTCATTTGACTACAATAGAAACAGAAAAAACACAAATGGCTAACAGCACATTTGTAATAGTCTGCCGAAAATAAATTTATCAAAACAGACTCATATAATTGGGGTAATTTTTTATCTTATGCTTATAAAGCTTCAAACATTATGGTTAGCAATAAAATAAAGCAACAAACAAAACGACATTGGAATATTTTAAACGAACTTATAAAGTAAATAATATATAAAGCATCTTGGACACAAACGCTAGCTTGAGAAGAACAATAAGCATAACTGCAAATAAAGACAACTATTTATCGTACTTTTGATGCAAAGTATAAGACAATTGAAAACACATCATAAAATAATAAACGGGGACAGCAGACAAATGAGAGAATTGGGAGACAATTCTGTTCATTTGGCAATCACTTCACCGCCCTACTGGCAACTCAAGGACTACGGAACTGACAACCAAATCGGTTTCCATGACAGCTACGAAAGTTATATCAACAATCTGAATTTAGTTTGGCAAGAGTGTTACCGTACTCTTCACAACGGTTGCAGATTGTGTGTGAACATTGGCGACCAATTTGCCAGAGCAGTTTATTATGGACGGTATAAAGTTATTCCTATTCGCGAGGAAATAATTAAATTCTGTGAAAACATCGGTTTTGATTACATGGGTGCAATCATTTGGCAAAAAGTTACGACTTCAAATACGACTGGTGGCGGGGTTCAAATGGGTTCTTATCCTTATCCAAGAAACGGAATTTTAAAACTTGACTATGAGTTTATTCTCGTTTTCAAAAAATTGGGTAACGCACCCAAGCCGACAAAGGAGCAGAAAGAACTTTCAAAAATGACCGCCCAAGAATGGAATACAAACTTTGCAGGTCATTGGAACTTTGCAGGAGCAAGGCAAAACGGACACATTGCAATGTTTCCTGAAGAATTACCAAAACGACTAATCAAAATGTTTTCATTTGTTGGAGAAACAGTTCTTGACCCATTTGCAGGTAGCGGAACAACGGCATTGGCAACTAAAAATCTTGACAGAAATTCAGTTGGTTTTGAAATCAATCCTGAATTTATTCCATTTATTAAAGAGAAATTAGAAACACATCAAAAGGACTTGAACGAAACAACTTACGAATTTGTAAAGCAACAAGACATTATAATTGATTTTGAAAATGAAATTAAAAAACTGCCTTACATCTTCAAAGACCCTCATACACTTGACAAAAAAATTGATGTAAAAAAATTGCAGTTCGGTTCTAAAATTGACAAAGATAGTTCTGCCACAAGAGAAGAATTTTATACTGTTAAGGAAATTATCAGCCCTGAAAAAATTCGTTTAAGCAATGACCTTACAATAAAACTTATTGGAATAAAAGAAGACAAAATAATTAATGGCAAAGCAACTGCATTTCTGATTGACAAAACAAAAGGTAAAAGAGTTTTTCTTAAATATGATACAGTAAAACACGACAGCGAAAACAACTTGCTTTGCTACCTCTATCTTGAAAATAAAACTTTCATTAATGCTCACTTAATCAAAAACGGTTTGGTGCAAGTGGACAATAATATTGATTTTAAATACAAACAAAAATTTCAAAACTTATTTCACGAAGCACATGCCCAAACCAG
>DATLTG010000128.1:0-7590 GCA_035533735.1 Bacteroidia bacterium | reverse complement strand
ATCGAATGCCAATAGTTTGATTTCGTCCTAAAAAATTATAGCGCAATAAATACAAGCCGTAATTTATTTTTGAAAAATCTTTTGTCAGCCACCACGTATTAAAATTAGTTGCATCTACACTAAAAAGTGGTTGTGGCCATGTGTACCAACGTTCTGCCAAAACAATATTTATGGTAATTTTATTACTGCTGTCGCGAGCAGTTTCAATGGTTGCAAAATTAAAAAGAGAAGTGTTTAATAAATTTTCTTTCGCGCTTTTTATTACTTGAGAAATATTTTTTTCGAGAAGCGTATCTCCTACAGAAAAATTTAATTCGCGTTTTATTATTGAACGTTTTGTAATTTTATTTCCAGTAATATTAATGGCATTGATAACCACATATTTTGTGGTGTCTGAAAAATTATTTTTTGTTCGTAGTTCTTTTTTTGGAGAAGAATAAATGACTGGAATAGGCTTGCTTTTTTCGACAGAATCTGTGGAAAAAAATGCGGAATGAAATAAGGAGAAAATAAAAATAAAATTCAGCAACATTGCATAAACAGGGAATTATATATTGATATAATTCATAAATGAATCAAAACGATTTTTTGTGTCTTCCAATAATCCGCTTTGATGAAAAGATGCTTTTATCATATAATTAAATCGAGTAAATGTTTGCAGAATGGCTGAAATATCTTGTTTGTTTATTTTTAAAGTCAAATCTAATTTAGTAGAATCTTTATGAGTAGTAACATAACTGCTCAAAATTTTCGCATCGTTTCCTTCTACCATTTGGGCAATGTGCGTCATCGAATAATCGTTTACATTTAATTCCAATACCACAATTCCTCCAGGTTCTCCGGCATCAGTCATCTCCGCAATACATTGAATTAATTTTTTTTGCGTGATAAGTCCGAGATAATTTTCTTCAGAATCTAATACTGGAATTATCGAAACATGAAGCACTGCAATAGCTTTTAGCACTTCGTAAATATGTAAATGTCCGTAAACAAAAGGACGAATAAGCGATAATTTTTGTTTGCCAAGTTGCGAATCCGGATCATTCAAATCCAAAATATCTGTTTCAGAAATTAATCCTACTAACTCATGTTTATTGATAATCGGCAAATGCGTAACTTTCAACTCATCCATCCAACCTAAAGCTTTCAAGCCGGTATCGGTGAGTTTAAGAGGTGGAATTTCGTCTGTTATCAAATCTTTTGCTAACATTTTTTCGAGTGCTAAAAATTATTTTTTGTTATTCTTTACAATATCAATAAAAACACATCACACAAAGTTATGATTTTTTTAGCTTTGCGTAAAATTCTTCCATTAAATGACAAAACTAAGTGTAAACATAAATAAAATTGCAACGTTGCGCAATGCGCGCGGAGGCAATATTCCAGATGTACTAAAAGCTGCGGTTGATTGCGAACGTTTTGGTGCACAAGGAATTACCGTTCATCCGCGACCAGATGAGCGGCACATTCGTTACAGCGATGCGGTGGATTTAAAACCGCTTTTGAAAACGGAGTTCAATATTGAAGGGTATCCTTCCAAAAAATTTATGGAATTAGTATTAAAAATAAAACCCGAACAAGTTACTTTAGTTCCCGATCCGCCTGATGCTATTACTTCCAATGCTGGCTGGAACACGCAGAAAAATAAATCTTTTTTGAAAGAAATAATCGGGATGTTGAAACAAAATAAAATTCGCACTTCTATTTTTGTGGATACCGATTTAAAAAACATTGAAAATGCACCTGAAACAGGAGCCGATAGAATAGAATTATATACCGAAGCTTTTGCGAAAAATTATTTTTCGGATAAAAAAAAGGCGATACAACCTTATATAAATGCCGCAAAATTGGCACATCAACTCGGATTTGGAATAAATGCCGGACATGATTTGAGTTTAGATAATTTACAATTTTTTGCGAAAAACATTCCGCATTTAGCCGAAGTTTCCATCGGTCATGCGCTTATTGCAGACGCTTTATATTTGGGATTAGAAAATGCTATTCAACTTTATTTGCGCCAATTAAAATAATTTTTTTGAGATGAAATTAGCGTTTAGGAAATACGGAACAGGTCAGGCAATAATTATTTTACACGGACTTTTTGGTTCGTCAGATAATTGGCAAACATTTGGAAAAAAATTGGCGGAACATTTTGAAGTGTATTTAGTAGATCTTCGTAATCACGGACATTCGCCACATAATGAAGAGTGGAATTATAAAATTATGAGCGATGATATTCTAGAATTAATTTCGGACGAAAATATTCAACATCCCATTGTAATGGGACATTCCATGGGCGGAAAAGTGGCAATGTATTTCGCAATTACGCATCCTGATAAAGTAAAAAAATTAGTGGTACTGGATATTTCGCCCAAATTTTATCCTATTCATCACCAACCAATTTTAACTGCTTTACAAGCGGTTGATTTGAATAAAATTACTTCGCGAAAACAAGCCGAAGAAATTATTTCGAAATACATTTCCGATATTTCTACCAAACAATTTTTATTAAAAAACCTTTATTGGCGCGATGATGCACCAGATAAATTAGCTTGGCGTTTTAATTTAGATGTGATTGCAAAAAATATAAACGAAGTGGGCGCAGAAACAATTCTTCCGAAAAAACCGATGGATGCTTTTCAAACCCTTTTTATTCGCGGAGAAAAATCAAATTATATTTCTGAAACAGATATTGAACTCGTGAAAAAATATTTTTTCGGTGCAGAAATTAAAACAATTATTGACGCAGGACATTGGATTCATGCCGATCAGCCGCAACAATTGTATGATGTGTTAATGGAATTTATTTTGAGGTAGAAAAATTATTTTTTCGCTAATCATAATGAAAACGGCATTTCAAAAGAATTAATTCTTCGCCTTTAATTTGATATATTAAACGATGTTCTCCGTCAATTCTGCGAGACCAACATCCACTGTATTTATGCTTTAAAGGTTCTGGTTTGCCTATTCCTGAAAAGGGATTTCGCTTAATATCCTTTATCAAATCATTAATGCGTTTCAAATTTTTCTTGTCTGTTTTTTGCCAATACAAATAATCTTCCCACGATTCATCTACAAAACTATGTCGCATTATGCAATTAATTTTTTACGAAAAGTTAATCCTTTTTTTGCTTTATCAATTGCTTTATCTAATCGTTTTTCATTTGATTTGGAAGATAATTCGTGTTGAGTTGCACATAAAGAATTGTATTCATCCAAAGATATAACGACAACGCCCGAACCTTTTAATCGGTTTATTATTAATGTTTCGTAATTGTCATTTACATCGTCAAGATATTTTTTAATATCCTTTCTAAAATCTGAAATCGTTGTTGTTATCATGATTTATTTTTTTGTACAAAATTACGTACAATAGTTTAAGATCACAAGTTTTAAAGCTGCTTTTTAATCTCTCACCTGTTCTTATCTTTAAAAATTTATTTTTTTCCGCCAATTACTTTCGGAACTTTAAAGAAATCTGAATCTTTTTTGGGAGCATTTAGCATCGCTTCTTGATGCGTAATTACTTGTTTTACGATGTCTTCGCGAAGTACATTTACTTCATCGTTCATGTAAATTAATGGCTCAACGTTGGAAGTATCGAGTTCTTTTAATTTATCTACAAATGAAATGATGCGCGCTAAATCTTTTACCATTTCTTTTTTGGTTTCGGCATCAAATTCCAAGCGCGCTAAAACGGCTAATCTATCAACGGTTGATTCATCTATTTGCATCGTACTTATTTTTTGCGTTCTGCATAGTTTGCCGAACTTTGGTTTTCAAAGATACTAAATCATCCAAACTCATTCCTTTCGTTTCAATAGGAGCGTGAATAACAGCTTTAGCGATTCCAGGTTTTCCGTGTGCTTTAAAAAATGCGCCAGTTTGAATCAATCGCCAATTATTTAAAAAAGTAATCGGAACAATAGGAATTTGTTTTTCGATAGCTAATCGGAAAGCCCCGTTTTTAAAAGCTTTTAATTCGCCCGAAGTAGAAATAGTGGCTTCCGGAAAAATAAAAATACTTTGTTTTTTATCTATAATAGCAGCCGCTTCAATAAATGCTTTGTGCGAATCTACATTGCTTTTTCGGTTCACTAAAATATTCATTTTTTTAAAAAAGATATTGAATAAAGGCGCTTTGGCTAATTCTTGTTTTCCCAGAAAAATAAAATATTTCGGAATCAAAATATAGCAAATTACAATGTCTAAATAAGAACTGTGATTAGCACAATATACGCAAGGTTGCGGAAGATCTTTTATAGGAATTTCGTTTTCGGATTGCGCACTGATTCCAGGAAAAAATAAAATCCATTTTGCCCAAAAACGCATCAATCTAAAAGCGCTTTGAAATCTTTTTTCGTTAGTAAGAAAAAGGTAAAATAACGGGTAAAGTAAAATCAAGCCGATTGCAAAATTCAGCACAAAAAATATTTTCCAAAGTGTTCGGAATATGCCGATTAGGATTTTCATTTTGCACAAAACTACGTAATTTATCAAAAAAACGGATGTATTTGTTTGAATTATCTTAAAGTATTTATTACATTTGCAACCCTTTGTAAAAAAAACAAGAATGAATCCATCGGTAAAATTTTTTTCCGGAACAGCTTCTCAAGAAATTGCAGGAAAAATTGCGAAAGAATACGGAACGGACTTAGGAAAAGTAACTGTTTCTCGCTTCAGCGATGGAGAATTTCAACCTTCTTACGAAGAAACGGTGAGAGGGAGCGATGTATTTATTATTCAATCTACTTTTCCGCCAACAGATAATTTATTCGAGCTTTTATTAATGATTGATGCCGCTAAACGAGCTTCTGCGCATCATATTATAGCGGTAATTCCTTATTTTGGTTTTGCTCGACAAGACAGAAAAGACCAACCTCGTGTAGCTATTGGCGCAAAAATGGTAGCTAAAATGTTAGAAGTAGCAGGCGTAAATCGCATTATGACAATGGATTTGCATGCCGATCAAATACAGGGATTTTTCGAAATTCCGGTAGATCATTTGTATGCGTCCTCCATTTTTTTACCGTATATCAAAAATCTTAATTTGCCTAATCTTACAATGGCAGCACCAGATACAGGAGGTACTAAACGTGCAAATGCTTATGCGAAATACCTGAATTCAGAAATGGCTATTTGTTACAAACAACGCAAAAAAGCAAATGTTATTCAAAATATGACGGTTATTGGCGATGTGGAAGGTAGAGATGTGGTGTTGGTGGATGATATTATTGATACTGCCGGAACGTTATGTACAGCAGCGGATATGATGATGGATAAAGGAGCAACAAGTGTTAGAGCAGTTTGCACACATGCTATTTTATCGGGAAAAGCTTTTGAGCGATTAGAAAAATCAAGAATAAAAGAACTGATAGTAACCGATACCATTCCGTTGAAACAACAACATCCTAAAATAAAAGTGGTAAGTTCTTCGGAATTGTTTGCGGATGTGATTAAAAAATTAGTTTCGCACGAAAGTATCAGTTCACATTTTGTAGTATAAATCAATAAAATAAATAATAAAAAACAAATAATCAAAACATGAAAACAGTATCTATTAGCGGTTCACCACGTGTGAACGTAGGGAAAAAAGATGCCAAAGCATTGAGAAACGAAGGTCGTGTGCCTTGTGTTATTTATGGCGGCAAAGAACAACTTCATTTTTCGGCACTCGAAAAAGATTTTAAACCGTTGGTGTATTCACCAGACGTTCACAGTGTTAAATTGGATATTGGCGGAAATATAAAAGAAGCCATATTACAAGAAATTCAATATCACAAAATTAAAGATCATATTTTACATGTTGATTTTTTGGAAGTTATTCCTGGAAAATCGGTAGTTATGAATCTTCCTGTTAAAACAAAAGGAAATTCTGCAGGTGTTAAAGCGGGTGGAAAATTGAATAAAAAACTAAGAACTCTTAAAGTAAGAGGGTTGGTAGAAAATATTCCGGAAGATATTACATTGGATGTAGAAGCTCTTGAAATTAATGACTCAATAAAAGTTGGGGATATTAAAATAAAAGGACTTGAATTATTGGATGCTCCAAACGTTACTGTTGTTGCGGTACAAGTAACAAGAGCCGTTGTGGAAGAAGTTAAACCAGCAGCTGGTGCAGCAACTCCAGCAGCAGGCGCAGCAGCGGCAACTCCAGCAGCAGGTGCAGCAGCAGCTCCAAAAGCAGATGCTAAAAAACCGGATGCTAAAAAATAATACGATTCAGTGAAATTCTTAATTGTAGGATTAGGAAATATTGGTAGCGAGTACGAAAATACCCGTCATAATATAGGTTTTAAAATACTGGACACACTTGCGAGTGCGTCTGGTATTTTTTTTAACCCAAATAGTCGCCTTGCTTTTATTGCTGAATACCGATTTAAAGGCAGAATTTTTATTATGATAAAACCAACCACTTACATGAATTTAAGTGGGAAAGCTGTTAATTATTGGATGCAAAAAGAACACATTCCATTAGAAAATGTTTTGGTAATAACCGATGACCTTGCTTTGCCTTTAGGAGCTTTGCGAATGAAAACAAAAGGAAGTGATGGTGGTCATAACGGATTAAAAAGCATTAACGAAACACTCGGAACAACAGATTATACGCGACTCCGATTTGGTGTGGGAAATGATTTCCCGAAAGGAAGACAAGTAGAATATGTGTTAGGAAAATGGACGGAAGAAGACGAAAAAAAACTTCCTGCACGTATTGATATGGCAATTGAAATGATAAAATCATTTGCGACAACTGGTCCGCAACACACAATGACAGCTTATAATAACAAATAAGCCATTCCAAAAAAAATAATTTCGAAATTGATTTACGGAACTGGAATGGGTGGCGTGGTTATCACATTGCTTTTGTGCAAAGCCCTATCGTAAATATAAATATTAAATTCTATAGAAGTGTGTCCCGGAAAATAATAAGGCGCATGAAGCATTACTTGTATTTGTCCACTCAACACTTTTACTTTTCCAGCAGGCGTAATATTGGGTACGCGATAAGTAAAATAAATAGTATCGTTAAATAAAGGATTTGGCGCAGATGCATCGTAAAAAGGTTTGTAAGAACCATCCGAAGTTTTGTATAAATACTCCAAAAAGCAATCATAATAATAAATATTATTTCCACTATCGAAATTAAATGGCGGAGTTGTATCACTCGATTGAAGCCCAATATCACCATCGCCATCTTTAAATGTAAAAACAACAGCAGCCGAATCCGTTCCGTATTTGGTAAAACTTTGAAATGCAATAGACGGAGTATCTGGATAATTAGGCGCTTTTATACAGCCAGAGAAAAATAATCCTGAGGCAATTAGTACCGCGAATAAAAGTAGAAAACTGCGTTTCATGTTGAAATATAAAGCGATAAATTTAAGGAATATTTTTGTTTTCGCATCTTTGTGCTTTTAAAATGCTAAAAAAATGTATTGTCCAATCGCGCTAACGAAGATAAACAAAGATAATTTTGAAGAAAATGCCTTGGTTTTATTTCAATACC
Source organism: Bacteroidia bacterium (assembly GCA_035533735.1). GTDB lineage: Bacteria > Bacteroidota > Bacteroidia > DATLTG01 > DATLTG01 > DATLTG01. The sequence continues at coordinate 83 of DATLTG010000128.1, read as the reverse complement.
AAGCTAAGGAAGTTTTCACTTACAAAACGTATTTACAACAGTTAAAGTCTGATTTAAAAAGTATTACTTCGATAGAAAAAATA
>DATLTG010000127.1:0-4772 GCA_035533735.1 Bacteroidia bacterium | reverse complement strand
ATAAATATCATATTCAGACTTGATATGAATCATATTTTCTTGCTATTGCCTCATATACTTTTGACCTGTGAATGAAAAATAAATATGAGTTGTATTCTTATAAAACTAAAATCTATGAAAACAAGCAAAACTAATTTTTTAAAAATTGTATCTAAAAGTGTACTTGTACTTTTTTTAGTTACAAATTCAGTGGTAGCACAAACTGATACTACTGCTACAAATCAGCCCGAAGCTGCTAATTCTCCAAAAGGAGGAACGGAAAAATTATTTTTGGCTGGTGAAGCGTTTACGATTTGGCAAAGTAGTCATGTACAAGGCTATCCATCAACAAACAGTTTTGGTGCAGATCCTTTAGGTTTAATGATAATGCCTTTGGTAAAATTAAATGATCGTTTATTTTTAGATGCACAAGTAGCAGTAGCTGCAAATCCAATTGGAGGGGGTGCAGGAGTTAGTTTAAATGAACTTATTATTTCTTATAAGGTTCTTCCAGGAGTTTATTTGTTTGGCGGAAATTTTCAACCAAGGTGGGGTTTATTTGAAGGTATTTTAGATGATTTTACCAATCGATTTTGTACTGATCCAGTTGGAATGGGACTTGGTGCACAAACTGAATCGGGCATTGGTATTCAAGGTGGGCTTCAAACGGGCTATTCAAAAATTAATTATCAATTGTATATTGCAAATGGTCCTCAATTAATTGTAGATAGTACAGGTCAACAAAATGGAGTATTGGATTATAGTAATTATACGGATAACAACAAAAATAAAGCCATTGGTGGTACGATAGGTTATCTGCCTTTTTCAAATTCGGGATTAGAATTAGATGCTTCTGGTCAATATACCGCTAAAACAGGAGGTACTGGAACTGTATTTGAAAATATTAGCAGTACATCATGGGCAGCAAGTTTAAATTATTTCCATGTTTTTAATCCAATAATGGTCAGAGTAATTGGTCAGTATGAAAACACTCAAACTCAAAATTATAATTTATATACAAATGAAACTAAGACTACACTTCTTGTTCCATCTTTTAACAATCAATTGAGTGGGTGGTATGCTGGTATGACTTTTCGGGCAAGTGGATCGCAAAGTATTTTCCTTTCAAATTTAGAATTAGGAGGTAGGTTAGGTTCGTTATCGCTCCCAAATGATGCAATTTGGGGAGGAAAACCAATTAATCAAACTACCTTATGTCTTACTTATTGGCTCACATGGAAAGCTCCTATAAATATTGCGTACGATATTTATACGCAAGCGGGAAGCCCCAATCAAAATGTAATAACGGTAAGAGGAATGTGGTATTTTTAAAGAAACATAGAAAGTAATAACATATATAAATCTTAAAAATCATGAAAAATAAAATAAGTATAAAAGTCATATTAGCTTCTTTAGCAATAGTTCTAACTTCAATTATGCTAATTGATGGCTGCAAAACACCCGAAGCGATTTCAACAAAATCAGGGGCGCAGTTATGGGGAGAAAACTGTAATCGTTGTCACAATGCTCCTGATCCAACTATGTTTAGTGATGACCAATGGGATGCAGCTACTGAGCACATGCACCAAAAGGCACTCTTAACTGATCAAGAAATTGATAAAATTAGAACCTTTCTGAAACAGGCAAATTAATAAAAACTTAGAAATTATGAAAACGTTTAACAAATTTTACTTAATTATTGCGGTACTGCTGATGCCACTGTTTATTTTTGCCCAAACAGGAGAAAATCTTTTTCATCAGAATTGTGCGGCATGCCATACAATTGGCAACGGGAAACTTGTTGGTCCAGATTTAAAAGGTATTGAACAAATACGTTCTGTGCCGTGGTTATTAAAATGGATACCATCTTCTCAAACTTTTATAAAATCAGGAGATAAGTCTGCGAAAAAATTGTTTATGGATAACAACCAAATTCCAATGCCAGATCAAGCTCTGAGTCAAGCTCAGATAAAAGATATTTTAGCATATATCACACAAGTTGGCGGAGGAGCAAAGTCTAATGATGCAGAAGTGGCAAATACAGCTACTTCTACTAAAAAAGAATCGACAGATAAAACAAGCGAAATAGCTAAGGGGAGTGTAACTAATACAACAATTTCATCCGAAGTTCAAACTACAGATAATACATTAATCACTAAACCTAAAAAATTTATTTTTGATTCATTACGTGGTAATAACGAAAATTTAATCATCGTTGGCATTACTCTAATAGTTTTTCTATTAGTTATTATTATGTTATTACTAAATGTAATTAAAGGACTTTCGATAGAATTGTCGGAAGAATTGCATTATAATAAAAGGTATGCTGATAAATAATAACTAATTAAAATTATTGACGAATTAAACATAAACAACAAATTAAATAATATTCACAATTAAAATAAATTCATTATGAAAACTAAATTTCAAGTTCGGATTTTACTCGTTTCATTTACACTTTTGGGTGCCATTTTTTTAATGTCATACAAAACACCAGTTCAACATAATACAGTTTGGTCATCCCCAAAATCAGCGGATACTTTAAAAAATCCATTAAAAGGGAATGTCGCTTCTATTGAAAAGGGTAAAAAAATATACGACCAATATTGTGTTGTATGTCACGGACAAAAGGGAAGAGGAAATGGAATTGCAGCATCAACACTTAATCCAAGACCGGCAGATCATGCTTCTGCAAAATTTCAAGCACAAACAGATGGAGCCATTTATTGGAAACTTACTCATGGAAATCAGGCACATTCTGCAATGACATCTTATGCGAAAATTTTGAGTAATACGCAACGTTGGGAAGTTGTTGATTATATCAGGACGTTAAAAGCAAAAACGAAATAACAACTAACATAATTTTTATCACGAAATTTTTTTCACTTTTTCTAAACCTTGAAGATTGGTAATTTTTATTTCACGTCCTTCTGTTACAATCATTTTTTCGCTTTTAAAATCAGAAAGTGTTCGGATAAGAGATTCAGTGGAAGTGCCTACAATGTTTGCTAAATCTTCTCTGTAAACAATAATAGAGTTGTTTTGTTCGCTATTTTTTTTCTGCAATTGAATCAATACATTCGCAACTCTTGCTCTAACAGAATTGTATGCAAGACCTAATAATCGTTCTTCGTTTTCAGCAATATTATTGGCAAGCATTTTAATAAATTGTGCCGACACATCTGCGTTAGATTGAATGAGTGTTAAGAAATCTTGTTTCGGAATAACAACTACTTCTGAATTTTCCATTGTAGTTGCATAATCACTGTATTCGCTGCCTTCAAGTATAGAAATATATCCAAAAAATTCGCCACTTCCGTGCATTCCAGTTATGAATTCTTTTCCGCCTTCATTCATTTTAGAAGTCTTAATTTTACCTTTATTGATTAGATAAACATTGTTTGGTAAATCGCCTTCGTTATAAATAATTTCTTTGTTTTTGAAGTTTCGTATTTTATAATCAGCTGCAAAATTTTCAGGTAAACTAAAGGCTTTGGCTTCATTAATAAACTGAGTAAAACCAGTAAAATCAGCAGCAAATCTTTTTTTGTGAAATTCGCTTCGTTTCAAACGAACTTCAATAGCATCAAGCAATTCTGTTCTGTCAAAAGGTTTTGTAAGATAATCATCTGCGCCAAGATTCATTCCTTTTCTTACTTCGCTTTTATCCGCTTTTGCTGATAAAAAGATAAAAGGAATTCTGGCAGTTTCGTCATTTTTACTCAATATGTGCAAAACGCCATATCCATCTAATTCTGGCATCATTATATCACAAATAATTAAATCAGGTTTTTCTTTTTTTGCAATTTCAACACCTACTTTTCCATTTTCTGCGCTTACAACATTGTAGTTGGCTAATTCAATCATTTCAGCGATATTATCGCGCATTTCATTGTTGTCTTCAATAACCAATACTTTTTTCATATTTATTTTTTTTAATATCCTAAATTAATTACAATATCGAAAGTGGTTCCAATTCCTTCTTTGCTAGTAAAATTAATTTCTCCATTTAAAAGATCTACATAGCGTTTTACAATATTTAATCCGAGACCAGTACCTTGAATATTGGTCGCATTTTTTGCTCTGAAAAATCGTTCAAATAAATGCTTTTGTTCTGTTTCTGGAATTCCGATTCCTTGATCGGAAACACTAATTATTAATTTGTCTTTAGCAAAATTACTACTTAATGTTATTGTTGAGTTTTCTGGAGAATATTTGCTGGCATTGGAAAGTAAATTAATAACAATGTTTTTAAGCATTTGAGCATCTAAAAATAAAATAGATTTTTTACTTCCATGTTTGTAATTTATTTCTTGTCCGTTTTTTAGAATAGATTGCATTTCTCCAATTAGTTCTTCGTAAAATTGGATAATATCAAATTCTATTGGTTGAGGTTTTATTTTACCCAAATCTAATTTATCTAATGAAAGAAAATCGTTTAGGATTTGTGTCAAATTACTCACCGAAGATTTAATTCGTTTGATATGTTTTCTGGTTTTTATTTTTATAGTTTCTATATCAAATTTTGGTTGAATATATTCTTCGATAAGTGTAGTGGAAGATAATATGGTGCTGAGTGGTGTCCGAAATTCATGCGATGCCATTGAAACAAAATTGGATTTAAGCTGATTCAGTTGTTGTTCTTTTAACAATGACTTTTTTACGTCTTCTTCAGCAATTTTTTGAGCGGTTATATTTTTTTCAACCAGTAAAATTTGTTCTATTTTTCCATCTAAATTATGAAGAGCAACAGCATTCATGGAATAATAACGACCTCTAAATTCAATTTCAAA
>DATLTG010000126.1:0-2402 GCA_035533735.1 Bacteroidia bacterium | reverse complement strand
AAGCTTTTTCAAAATTAGTTTTGATAATTACGGCTTCGTTTCGTTTTTTAACCGTTACTATTTTAGCTTTTTTGTTATTATCGCCACTTCTAAAAATTATTTCTCGAACTACGCAAAAGCCTATTATTGTTGTTGCACAAGATAATTCCTATTCTTTACTATTAACAAAAGATTCTGTCTTTTATAAAAATCAATACAAAGAAAATTTACAGAATTTAATCACAAAACTTTCAGCTAAATATTCGGTGGAAACATATTCTTTCGGAGAAAAAGTTTCAAATAATATATCATATAAATTTGATGAAAAAGAAACCGATATGGCTTCCCTTTTCAGTGAAATAAATGATCGTTTTCAGAACCGAAATTTAGGAGCTATCATTATCGCATCCGATGGTATTTACAACAAAGGCAGTAATCCGATTTATGCTGCTGAAAAAATTAATGTGCCGATTTATACTATTGCAATGGGCGACACAACTATTAAAAAAGACCTCGTTTTACAAAAAGTTGCACACAACAAAGTGGCTTTTTTGGGTAATACTTTTCCTCTTGAAATTGCTATTCAAGCGAATCAGTTAAAAGGCGAAACGAGTACACTTACTGTTACAAAAAACAAGCAAGTAGTATTTACAAAACCTATTTTAATTACTGATAATTCATTTAATGTGAGCATTCCCGTTCAGCTAAATGCGGATGAAAAAGGAACGCAACGCTATCGTGTAGCACTTTCTCCTGCAAAAGGAGAAACAAATATCGAAAATAATGTACAAGATGTTTTTGTAGATGTGGTGGATGAAAAACAAAAAGTGGTAATTCTTTCGGATGCTCCCGATCCTGATATTGGCGCACTGAAACAAGCAATTGATGCCAATCAAAATTACGAAGCGGAAGTTTATTTATTGAGTGATTTTACAAAATCATTAGCTGCTTATAATTTGGTAATTTTAGATCAATTGCCTTCGCTGAAAAACAATGCCAGTCAACTGTTGAAAAAAATAAACGAAGCTCATATTCCGGTAGTTTATATTGTTGGTTCGCGTTCTTCTTTACCCGAATTTGATGCCTTGAAAACTGGTTTGGATATTTCAGGAATTGGCGGTCAAATGGATGAAGTAACGCCTTCGTATAACGATAAATTTACGTTTTTCACGATAAGTGATGCGTCTAAAAATTATTTTCCTGAATTACCTGCAATAAAATCTCCTTTCGGAAATTACAGAATTAGTACGGCTTCCAGCGTTTTGTTGTATCAAAAAAAGGAAGCCATTACAACACAAAATCCTTTAATTGTTTTTAATCAAAATGCCGATTTAAAAAATGTGGTAATTGCCGCAGAAGGTATTTGGAGATGGCGAATACACGATTATTTAGATAATTCAAATCATGATTTTTTTCAAGAATTAGTGGATAAAACAACACAATATTTATTGACAAAAGAGGATAAAAGTTTTTTTCGAATTAATGCCAATCATACTTTTAACGAAGATGAGCCAATAACAATGGATGCAGAAGTTTATAACCAAAGTTACGAATTGGTAAATGATAATGATGTGTTGATTCATTTTACAAACGATGCGAATAAAAAATTTGATTTTACTTTCAGCAAAACTTCCAATGCGTATCATTTAGATGCAGGAGAATTGCCAACCGGAAATTATACGTATGAAGCGACTACAAAAGTGGGCGAAAAAGTGTATGCCAAAAGAGGAGCATTTATTATACATCCATTACATATTGAAGCGGCAAATACGATTGCTAATCATCAATTGATGTATCAGTTGGCGCATTCACATGATGGCGAAATGGTTTATCCGCAAGACTTACAGAAGATTTCGGATGATTTAGATAAACGCGATGATTTGAAATCGGTGGTGTATTCCGAAAAAAAATTATCTGATTTAGTAGATTTAAAAGGAATATTTTTTCTGCTTTTATTTTTATTAAGCACCGAATGGTTTTTACGAAAAAGAAACGGAGCTTATTAATTGAAAAAATTGATGTGCAGATTAACCAATGTGCAAATTATAAATTTGATGTTAAATGATAAATGTTGAATTAAATCAGTACATCGGCTAATTGCTAAATCAGCACATCGGTAAATTGGCGTAACTGCTAAGCTGTGCTTTTTGATTAGAAAAATATTTTTTTTCAGCAATTATATTTGAATTTACAAAATAGGTTTCGAAAAAATGAAAAATAAGCAAATATTAGCGAGTACGGATCCCGAAGTAATTTGGTTGTAAATTGTAGTTGTCGTTTATTCATTAGTAATTAATTCAATGTCTGTCAAAACCCAGTAGCCCCAAAAGCCTTCTTTCAATGTTACTTCAATTTGTCTTGCGTTTAATGCAGATTTAGTCAATGACTTGTAATAAGTAATTTCGTGAGTTTTCCCTTTTATG
>DATLTG010000125.1:0-2297 GCA_035533735.1 Bacteroidia bacterium | reverse complement strand
ATTTTTGAAATAAGTTGTTGACATTTTTCAAAATACATTTCATCATAAATAGGTCCGTAAAAATCAAACTGGATTTCACATTTTGCTTCTTTCAAAATTTCTAAAGCGAAAAATAAATTTTTTTCAGGAGCTATGCGTGCTACATTTATCAATAGTAATTTACCTGAATTTTTTGTTTTCGCAATCCATTCATTTTCTTTTTTTATTGCTGGTAAATTAGGTGCAATTTTAATTATAACCGAGTTCCCGAATTGTTTTCGAATGTCATTTTCTTCCGCAATGGAAGTAGCGTGAAATGTAACATTTTTAAATAAGTGAATACGTTTCGCAAAATTCAAAAACATTTTTTTCTTTGTTTTTTTAACTGAAATGGCGCTTTCTGCAAGCATTCCTCTAACAGATAAAATAATTTTTTGTTCTTTCCTTTTTCTCAATAAAAACAAAGGAACGAGCGTAAAATAGCGCGAATAAATTCCGTTTAGATAAATCAAATCGAAGTTGTCAGAAAAAATAATTTTTTGAATGTTTTTACGATTCAATTCTTTTTTTGAAAAATAATAAACCTTGGTTCCATCTGAAAAATCAACCCAAGTATTGCTTTTTATATTTTTATATGGCGTTTTTTCGCAATAATCCGTATCACGTGTTACCACAAAAAAATCAGCTTCGTTTTTAAAATGCTCTATTAAATTGGCGCACGACTGAATAGGTCCTCCAGCTTTGAATCCAGGTAGAAACCAATCAATAAAAATCAATATTTTTTTTTTCGATTTCAATTTTTATTCTACATTATTTTGTTGCAACCAATTTTCGAGAACTACTAAATGCCAAATACGCGACCAAGTAATACGTGGATTATTATTCAAAAAATCTTTCCAAAGTTGCATTATTGAATTTTCATTAAAAAAACTTCGTTTAGAAAGTGCTCGTATATTTTGCTCGCAAAAATCATGTAATTCGTTTTTCAACCAATGTTTCCATGGAAATGTAAAGCCCATTTTAGGACGATTAATAATTTCCAGTGGCAATAAATCGCCCATTGCATCTGTCAATAATTTTTTAGGTGTTAGTGGCATTTTTGCTTTATCGGAAAGCATCAAAACATATTCCACTAACGTATGATCTAAAAAAGGAACACGCACTTCTAAAGCATTCGCCATACTCATTTGGTCGCTATCGCGCAATAATATATTTTGCATATAAGTAGCTATTTCTGCAACTGAAATTTTTGAAATTTCAGATTTTAGCTTTCCAATTTTTTGTGTTTTCAAAAAAGCGGAAACTTGGTTATTCTCTAATTTTCCCGATAATATATTTTGCATTTGTTTATCCAATAAAACTTGTCGTGATAAACTGTAAAAAGCAGAAAAATCAATTACTTCATGCTTTAACAATGCAGCTTTTTTTTCGGAAGCTACACTTGGTTTAATATTACTTAATAAATTTCCACCCATACTTCTTGCGAAAGAAGGAATTGCGTTGAGCCAAAATTTATTTTTCAGATCCATCCATTGTTTAAAAACAGGATATCCTGCAAAAAGTTCATCACCACCCAAACCCGATAAAGCCATTGTAATTCCTGCATTTTTTGTGGCTTTTGAAACAATATATGTATTTAATCCATCACCACTTGGATGATCCATCGCTGATAAAGCTGCTGGCAATTCAGTTAAAAAATCACTGGGTTTTAATTTTATTTCATGATGATCAGTGTTGTACTTATTTGCAATTAGTTGAGCATATTTCGCTTCACTAAATTCGCTTTCATCAAAAGTTACAGAAAAAGTTTTTATTTTTTGTGATGAAACTTGACTCATTAAAGCTACAATGGCACTGGAATCAATTCCTCCCGAAAGAAAAGCACCAAAAGACACATCGGCAATTAATCGTCTTTCAACCGATTCGCTTAACAACTTTTTTACGTCTTTACAAATCTCTTCGTAATTTTTTTCTTTTTTATTTTCGATTTTTTCTGGAATCAGTTTCCAATAATTTTCAATTTCAACTTCAGAATTACTGACTTTTATTGAATGTCCAGGAAGCAGCATTTTTACATTTTCAATAATTGTTGAAGGTGCGTGAACCGTTTGATAACGTAAATAATCAGATAAACTACTACTATCAATTTTTTTAGGAATACATTCCGATGAAAGCAAAGCTCTTAGCTCAGAAGAGAAAAGAAACAAGTTGTTTTTTTGGTAATAATACAATGGTTTAATCCCCAATCTATCTCGTGCGATAAACAATTCTTTTTTTTCATTATCCCATATTGCAAATGCAAACATGCCGTTAAATTG
>DATLTG010000124.1:0-2087 GCA_035533735.1 Bacteroidia bacterium | reverse complement strand
ATTGGTTGGGTAACCGGACATTCGTACATTGTTTACGGACCGCTTTTGGCAGGTGCTACAACAGTAATGTTTGAAGGCATTCCAACTTATCCCGATGCGGGAAGATTTTGGCAAATTATTGATAAATACAAAGTGAATATTTTTTATACTGCACCAACCGCTATTCGTGCGTTGGAAGCGCAAGGAGATAAATTTGTAAATCTCTATAAACTTGATTCTTTGCGCGTTTTGGGAACTGTTGGCGAACCTATAAATGAAGAGGCTTGGTATTGGTACAATACGCAAATTGGCAAAAATAAATGTCCGATTGTAGATACTTGGTGGCAAACAGAAACTGGAGGAATTTTAATTTCTCCTTTAGCAGGAATCACGAAAACAAAACCAAGTTATGCCACACTTCCATTGCCTGGAATTCAACCTATTTTAGTTGATAGCAATGGAAATGAATTGAAAGGAAATAATGTAGAAGGAAATCTTTGTATCCAATTTCCTTGGCCCTCAATGATTCGCACCACTTATGGAGATCACGAACGCTGCAGACAAACTTATTTTTCGACTTATAAAAATTTATACTTTACCGGAGATGGCTGCAAGCGCGATGAAGATGGCTATTACCGCATTACCGGACGTGTGGACGATGTAATGAATGTTTCAGGACATCGCATTGGAACGGCTGAAGTAGAAAATGCGATAAACGAACATCCTGATGTTGTAGAATCTGCCGTGGTTGGATTTCCGCATCCAATAAAAGGAAGCGGCATTTATGCCTACGTAATTTGCAGACATTCCGTTGATGATATTCCAACATTTCGGGAAGAAATTTTAGCGACAGTAACAAAAAGTATCGGTGCTATTGCGAAGCCAGATAAAATTCAGGTCGTACGCGGCTTACCAAAAACACGCTCCGGGAAAATAATGCGCAGAATTTTGCGGAAAATTGCGGAAGGAGAATTTGCTAACTTGGGCGATATTTCTACATTACTGGATCCCGAAGTGGTGGAAGAAATAAAATCCAATGCGTTGAAGTAGTAAGTTAAATTTTAAATGTTGAATGCTCAATGTTAAATTGAAAAAAAAGTTTTCAAAATTTGCTTTTTGTGCAGAGTGGTTTATCTTTGCTTTAGGTTATAAAAAACACTTTGAAAAATAGTGTAAATTAAATTGAAGTCAATTTAATACAAAAAGCGTAAAAATTATTAAAAACTAAGTTAAAATATAAAATGAAATTTTTACGACTATTTTCTTTTCTCGGAATAACGATAACACTTGTGTTGAGTTCTTGCACGATGCAAAAACGTGTTTATTCGTCCAGTTATCATATCGAATGGAATAAATCGAAACGTACAGTTAATAAACAAGAATTTAAAAAAAATGAAAATGTAAAACAACCAGAGCAACGTAAAATCGCAATTCTTCAACAAACTGAGAATAAAAATAATCCAATTGGAATTATTGAGAAAAAACGAATTACAAAATCTCAACATAAAAAAAATATTTTTATAGTACACCAACTGAATGCGCCTATTATTAATACGAAAACGGATACTGTAATTGCAAAAGTAAATGCCAAAAAGAAAGTTGATTTGAATAATGAAGTGAAAAAAATAACTTATAACAGGAGTTACTTATATGATTAACGAAAAAAAGGATTTGAAAAAATAAGTTGCTATGAAAATATTTGATAAAGACATTAAAATTATTTTATCGTTTTTTGTGCTAATTACTTTTTGTTTGTCTTCAAATGCCCAAACCGATAGCATAAAAAAGCGTAGCTTAGGCATTGCTATAAATGTAAAATCAGAGCATAGTTTTGATCCCGTTATAGCATCAGCTTCTGAAAATACAACTAAAGTTTATGGAACTGGTGGAGACGTTATTATTCATGGGCATAAAAAGACAGACATTATTATAGGTTTGGGTTACCGAGAAAAGGGCTTTCAAGATGTTGCCGAAGACACCACTCGTTGGCATAGGGGATATATTGGTCATGTTTTGTATCAATTTTTAGAACTTTCTTTAGATTTTCGAAAAAATGGCAAATTAATTTATTGGGGATCTGGTATTATAGGAGAAACACTACTTGGCAG
>DATLTG010000123.1:0-2163 GCA_035533735.1 Bacteroidia bacterium | reverse complement strand
TTTGTTGTGGAAAGAACAAATGCTTGGCTAGATGCATTCAAAGCTATTTTAGTACGTTTTGAAACAAATAAAATTCACTGGAAATCATTGAATATATTGGCTTTTACTGTCATTTTACTACGGCAACTTTAAACAACTTCTTTATAAAGTGTAATTAGAATTCTAATTATTGAAAAATATAATATCGAATTATTTTATTACAAAAATTATGTCTGCAAGTGCTGTGAAAGTTTGTGGCTTCCCTTTAAAATTGAAAGTTACTTTTAAATCTTCAACTTTCTTAGTTCCAAAATTATCCATTAAGCCACAAAAGTCCTGTTGCATTCGTACTAAATTCCTCTAATTGTTCGCTTTCGTGTAATTTTTTCCAGTAATTAAAATCTTTCATTCGCTAATTCTTGTTGTTGATTTTTTGATACAAAATATTTTTTCTTCGGTTTGCAAACGAATAATATTTCTTGGCTGCCAGCAACACTTCCTTTTCCGCCTCTGCCATTGTGATATGTTTTTGTTTCTATTGTTACATTCCTATATTTTGAAATTAGTTTTTCAAATTCTTCAATCCCAGGATAACTCCGATTATTGTAACTAATTAACCAATTTGGTATTTCTTCTGAAAGCTCAAAAAGTTTTTCATACGAATTTAATACATCACGTTTTTTATCAAAACCACTAATTCGTTGTGGTTCGTATCGTTTTATTCCGTTTACAAATTCTTTGTCTTTCCAGTACTCAGTATAAGTTTCAAGTAAATGATAAAACCCTTGGTAGTCTGCGTGACTGTCGCAATATGGCGGATCAAAATAAGCTAAATCAACATTTTTTATTGTTGGCAATAACTCTAAAATATTTTTATTGAAACTTTGGTTTTCTTGCTTGTTGTCGAAAACAGCGTTATTATATTTTGGAAGTATTTCTTCAAAAATATCTTTAATTGGCCTTATTAAACTTCTGTTGCGTTTTATTCTTTCAGGATCTCTTGCATAAACTAATGCTTGGGTATGACCAAAATGTCCCATTGTAATTTTTCTTGTCATACTTCGGTTAATTACAGCAAAAGCAATTGCTTGTTTTATAGGATTTTCGAGTAAAGGGATATTTGCTCTAAAATTATCTAAAAACGCAGCTTCTTCTTTCTCAAAAAATACATTTGCAAATGTATTTTCCATTAATTCAAACTCATTTTTAGATTTAGATTTTTGAAAAAGAAATTTTAAATCATTCGTATTAAGTTTATCATTTTTGTTTTCAATCAGTGCTAATCCGATTTGATGATTGAAATTTAAGAAATCGTTTGTTATAGTTTTATATCCAATTTGCTTAAACAGGTATGCAACTGATTGTGAACCTGCAAATGCGTCAATAGCGGTTTTTGCATTTTTGGGGATAAACTCCCTTATCCAAGTTAAATGAGTGTATTTAGCACCCAAATATTGTGGTTCTGGAAATTGGTAATTAAAATTTATATATTCTTCAAATAGCATAAGCTTACGATAATTGCAAATGTAAATAATAGTCGAGACTTTTTTTAATTGAATCTGGTATAAAACCGATTGCCTTAAAATTTAGGAGGACGAATAAATTTTGTTCGTTGTCTGTATCCTTTTTATTTTTTAAATAATGGTTAATGTTTTAATAAATTGTAATTATTTCTCAGTAACACCTCTTGCAAATATGATGTTATTGGCAGTAGTTCTTCTCGTCATTTCTTCACAAGTTTATATTTTAATTGTCCAAGTTGCAAAGAAGTGTGGTCGTTACTTTCTTTTATGTCATATAATTTTATTGTGTCCCCTTTTATTTCGTATGCGTAACATCTTTGGTTGTCGGTTTGAATGTCAAAGCAAACTTCATCAAGATTATTTTCAGGTCCAGCAACAAAATCCGTAATCACATAATATTTTTTGTAGTTAGGTAAACCTGTTACAATACCATCATTTGAAAAATTTAAAGTAAGCGTTTGTCCAGAACTGTCAATCGTTTTGTAATTGCCTGAAAACAATGTCTTATTGACCATATATTGCAAAGCACTTTCTATACTTTTAGGAGCTTTCTTGTATTCCAATTGTCCAAGTAGCTTTTTGTTTTTGTTGTAGTGATAAATTATAAGTGTTGTGTCTTTAGTTGAAATGTTGTACCCAAGTTCGTAAAAATTGCTTTCGG
>DATLTG010000122.1:0-2939 GCA_035533735.1 Bacteroidia bacterium | reverse complement strand
TATTACGATGATGGTAATATTTTATTTTCTGCATTCAAAAATCATCCGTTAGATTATTTACAAATGCTTACCGGAATTCATTCCGATGCAAGTCGTTTGCAAATTTATTACCATCAAATGTCGAATTGGTACAAAAATTACAACTACCATTTATACAATGATAATCGCACTATCATTCGCTTTAATGCGCTTGTTTCCTTGTTCTCATTTGGCTATTATCAAGTACATACTGTTTTTATTTGTTTCCTTTCTTTAACGGGATTAACGGCACTTTACAAAACATTTGTTGTTTATTTAAAAGATAAAAAAAGGGAATTAATCTTTGCTGTATTTTTAATTCCTTCCGTTTTATTTTGGGGTTCGGGAGTTTTAAAAGAAGGATTAGTTTTGTTCGCTTTTGGAATGTTGATTTTTTATTTTCACGAATTTATTTCCGGAAAAAAATCGGCAAAAATATTTTTTTGGATAGTTGGTTCTGTATTTTATTTGTTGCTATTAAAAGTGTATATTTTATTGGCAGCAATGCCTGCATTATTGGCTAATTGGTGGATTGCGAAAAGTAAAAATAAATTTCCGACACTTAAATACGGTGCTGTATTGTTGATGTTTCTTTGTGCCGCAAGTTCGGTACAATTCTTTTTTCCAAAACATAATCCGTACAAATTATTAGCCGATAAACAACATGCTTTTATTGCTTCCGCAAGAGGTGGCACTTATCTTATCAGTAAAACCACACACGATACTTTATTTGTTGATCCGGTTAATGTTAACAAAATTATAACTCAACAAAAAACTATTTTTTTAAAAGCCAAAACGCCTTATCAAAACTGGACGCGCGGAAATATTTGTGCGCCTATTTTATACGCAAAAAACGATACGGATTCTTATCTTTTATTAGAAACGGATGAAGCGGCAAACAGCCGAATTTACATCCAGCCGCTTTCGCCTTCTCTAAAAAGTTGTGTTTTGAATTCTCCGCAAGCAATTGTGAATTGTTTGTTTCGCCCCACTTTATTTGAAAGCACTTCTCCTTTAATGTTGATGACAGCTTTGGAAAATATTTTCGTTTTCGGAATCGCTATTTTATGTTTGCTTTTTTACAAAAAGCCTTCTCTCGAAACAAGAAAAATGATTTTATTTTGTTTCAGCTTTACACTTTTGTTAGCGGATATTATCGGAATGGTAACGCCTGTTTTGGGAGCAATTGTGCGCTATAAAGTTCCGCTGTTACCTTTTTTGGTAATTGGTTTCTTGCTGCTGTTAGACAAAGAAAAAATGCTCAAAAAAATTCCTTTTTTAAAAAAGATACTTTAGTTTTTATTGAGTCAATTCTTTAAAAACATCTTCCAATTTGCGTTCTTCTTTATTCATCGCAAGTACTGTTAAATTATTTTTTACGGCATATTGAAAAATAAGCGGACGAATATCTGCAGCAGAATGAGTACTTAATTGCCAAATATTTCCGCTCAAATGTGTTACGTTCGTAACGTTTTCTATATTTTGCAAAGAATTTTCGGCAGGTTTATTATCAAATTCTACTGTAATTATTTGCTCGCTTTCGGGAGTTTTTTGCAATTGTTCGGTAGGTTTATCCGCCACAATTTTTCCTTTGTTAATTATAATTACGCGATCGCAAACTGCTTCTACTTCTTGCATAATATGTGTAGAAAGCATTACTGTTTTTTCTTTTCCGATTTTAATAATCAATTGACGAATTTCCGCTAATTGATTGGGATCTAAGCCTGTTGTAGGTTCATCTAAAATCAACACTTTCGGATCATGAATAAGCGCTTGTGCCAAACCAACTCGTTGGCGATATCCTTTTGAAAGTGCGCCAATTTTTTTCTTTTGTTCAATTTGCAATCCGGTAATTTCTATCATCTCAGCAATGCGTTGCGGAACATTTTTAAGTTTGTGCAAACCGGCAATAAATCCCAAATATTCCTTCACATACATATCTAAATAAAGTGGATTTTGTTCGGCTAAATAACCTACATTTTTACGCACTTCCATAGATTGTTCATTTATATCAAAACCACAAACAGTTGCCGAACCAGACGTTTGTGGAATAAAACACGTAATAATTTTCATCATCGTTGATTTTCCGGCTCCGTTTGGACCGAGAAATCCAACAATTTCACCTGAATTAATTTCAAACGAAACCGAGTCGAGTGCTAATTGTTCCGCGTATTTTTTGCTGATATTATTTACTTTTATAGACATGATAAGAAGTATTTAGATTCCGAAATTAGTCAATAAAGTTTTCAAAAAAATATTTTTAAATTTTTTTAACACGCACTTAACACTAAATTCGTTCTCGATTTAATCAAAAAAATGAGAGGGAAAATCATAAAATCAACCGGAATGCTTTGTACTGTAATGGCTGATGACGGCACAAAAAAAGAATGTCGCGTTAAAGGTAGTTTCAGGATTAAAAACATAAAAACCACTAATCCTATTGCTGTCGGTGATTTTGTAGAATTCAAATTTGATCAAAAAGAAAATACCGGAATTATTGAAAAAATAGAACCTCGCAAAAATTACATCATCCGAAAATCCATCAATCTTTCCAAGCAATCACATATTATTGCTGCCAATGTGGATATGGCTTTTTTATTAATTACCTTGAAACAACCTCGCACTTCGTACGGATTTATTGACCGTTTTTTAATTACTGCCGAAGCTTATCATATTCCGACAAGTTTGGTTTTTAACAAAATGGATATTTACAATGAAAAGGAAATTAAGGAAGTTGATGAAATGATTCTACTTTATCAAAAAATCGGTTATCCATCGTATAAAATCAGTGCAACAAAAAAAAATATTTCGGAATTAAAACAGGATATGGAAAATAAAACTTCGCTATTGTCAGGTCATTCCGGAGTTGGAAAATCTACTCTTGCCAATGCCTTAAATCCTGCTTTAAACATAAAAACAAA
>DATLTG010000121.1:0-5606 GCA_035533735.1 Bacteroidia bacterium | reverse complement strand
ACGAAAGCATTAAACCATTTATTGACAGAATCCGAAAAGGCGAACAAAATATTTTATGGCATTCCGAAATAAAATGGTTTGCTAAATCATCTGGAACCACCAATGATAAAAGTAAATTTATTCCGGTAAGCGAAGAATCTTTGGATGACTGCCATTACAAAGGCGGCAAAGACATGGTTTCCATCCATTGCAAAAATTATCCCGACACTAAAATATTTAAAGGCAAAAGTTTAGCTTTAGGGGGAAGTCATGAAACGGATAGTTTATCAAGCCTTGATGCACGACATGGAGATTTATCCGCTATAATAATTGAAAATTTACCGAAGTGGGCGGAATACCTACGTGCGCCTGATATTTCCATTGCGTTAATGAACGAGTGGGAAGAAAAATTGGAAAAAATGGCTCATGCAACAATGGAAGAAAATGTAACGAGTATTGCTGGAGTTCCTTCGTGGATGTTGATTTTATTGAAACATATTCTCGCATTAAGCGGAAAAAAAAGCATTATAGAAGTTTGGCCCAACTTAGAAGTTTTTTTTCACGGAGGCGTAAATTTTAATCCTTATAAAGAACAGTTTAAAAATATTTTTAATTCTTCGGAAGTAAGTTACACCGAAACATATACAGCTTCAGAAGGTTTTTTTGGATTGCAAGATCAAGAAGGAATGGACGGAGAAATGTTGTTGATGTTAGACTACGGGATTTTTTACGAATTTTTGCCGATGCAAAATTACGGTAAAGAAAATCCAAAAACATTGTACTTGGAAGAAGTGGATACCGAAACGCATTATGCCTTGATTATCTCTACCAGCGCAGGTTTGTGGCGTTATATGTTAGGCGATACGATAATGTTTACTTCCTTACATCCTTTTAGGTTTAGAATTACCGGTCGCACCAAACATTTTATAAATGCCTTTGGCGAAGAAGTAATTGTTGACAATGCAGAAAATGCATTGAAAGTAGCTTGCGAAAAAACAGGAGCGATAATTAAAGAATACACTGCTGCTCCGGTTTATATTAATAATGATAATAGTGGAGCACATGAATGGCTTATTGAATTTGAAAAAAAACCCGAAAGCTTGGAATATTTTACGGAGATGTTAGACAATGCCTTGAAATCCATCAACTCTGATTACGAAGCGAAACGGTATCACAATATGGTTTTAAAAGAGCCAATTGTTCATGCAGCCGAACAAGGCACATTTTATAAATGGCTAAAGCAAAAAAATAAATTGGGCGGACAATATAAAGTACCACGCCTTTCTAACGACAGGAAATATTTAGATGAAATTTTAGCTGGAATGAAAAGCTGATTTATTTAATGCTCACGAAATATTTCTTCAAATTCAAAAACGGTTTTTCCATTAAGTGATAAGATAGTGAGGATATCGCAATCGTTGAAAAAATAGTTAAAAAATAATACCAGAAATTCATTTGCCAACCATAAATTGTTTCCCGATAAAAATGCTCAACCAGCTCCAAACAAAAAATGCGCATTATTGGATTGTAGAGATATAAACCGTAAGAAATTTTACCCAAATAATTCATCCAAGGATAATCTAATTTTAATATAGAGTGTGGATTAGTAGCAAGATTGACGATGATAATAGCAAATAAAATCGAATAAAATTCCCAATGAATGTAGGGGATACGGATTTTTGTCAACATCAATACAAATGTTATTATATATAAAGCCCATTGTATTTCTTTTTTATAAATAAATGAAAGAATCTTTTGTTTGTCAAATATAACAAGATAAGCACCAATCCCTCCAATAGCCATTGCACTTATTCTATATTGAATCAACAATATACGCAGTGTTGTTAAGATGTATTTTAACTGCGAAGATTTTATATGATAATGATTTTGGATATGGATTAAGAACACACAACCATTTCGTAGGATAATTAAACCTAAAATAATCCACAAACAAACTTTTAGAAAATTCTTTTTTTTCTTTAAAAAGATAGGCCAAAAAAGATAAAAAAATTCTTCTACTCTTACCGACCAAGTTGCACCAATTGTAAGAGGAAGTCCATGCATAAAAGGAGGGATGAAAAATAAGCAACTAATAAAGTTTGGAAAAAAATAAGGGCTAACACAATTGGAATAATCATTGTAAAAATAAATGTCAAAATGAGGCAATACAATAAGCCCTATGAACACAATAAAAAAATAAAGCGGCCAAATTTTAAGTATCCTACGAATGTAAAAATTTTTAAGATTTATGGTATTACTACTTTCTTTTTCCTTTAATAGTAAATAAGTAATAATAAAGCCACTTAATACAAAAAATAAAGTTACATCTAAATTGCCAAGTGAATGAAAATAAAAAAATGAATGAATTATTGGCAACCCTACTTTCTTTTTTATGCCTTCTATATGAAACAAAATAATAAATAATGCACCAATGAAACGAAGTCCATCTAAGTTAGGTAAATAGGCTGATCGGTTTTTTTTTTGCATTGTTTTAAATTGTATAATATCGTTTCTGTTCGATAATACGCGCAACCAAAAATAAGAAAAAAAGGGGAAGCACTTAGAAAATTCGGCTTTATTTTATATTCCAAGTCAAGTCCAAATCCCAATCGGAACGAACAGTAAATGGAGCATTGTAATAAATAATTTTTTCAGGTTGTATTTTTTTGAAATAATTTCCGGTATCCCAAATTTTATTTTTGTTGGTATCGTAAATCAGTTTTACTTTATAATTTCCGGGATGTAAATAATCGTAATTCAAAACAGTTGTTCCAGAAATAATAGTTTCCTTCAAAACATTTTCTTTATCGTCCATTAATTGTACAATGTAATCGCCAAGGGCATCCGCAATATTAATTTTCAACTTAGCCGTTCCGTAATAATTCTCCTGTTGCATTTTAAAAGTTGTTTTTAACGTATCGTTTTTCAAACCAAAAATATCTCGAAAAGTACCAGCAGGAAAATACAATTGATAACTGCTATCCGGTTTTAAATCGGCTGAAATAAAAAATTGTTGAGCATATTTTTCAGCATTTTCAAACTTAATTGGAATCGAATCTTTTTCATGTGTCAGTTTTATTTTGGAGATATCGTAACTGGAAATAGGATTTGAAAAATCCAATAAAATAGGCTGTTTTAAGTCAAACAAAGTCGCGTCCTGCACATTTGCTTTTACAAATAAATGTATTTTCGTTTTCTTTTTTGGATTAAAAGCATCTTCTTTCGAAATCAATTCTTGATGAATGGTATCCAAAATTTTATTTCCATATCGCACTTGCAAATCCAACGATTCTGCTTTCACTCCTGTGAACCAATAGTCCAACGTATCGTTTGTTACAGAAGGTTTTTCAATTGCAATAATTGGTTTTTCATTCAACGGTTTCACAGAAATGTTTTCAAGCGGACGATTAAAAATAATCTGTATTTTACCGTATTGAGTTGAACGATTTTTTTTAATATATGCAGCGGTTGTATCAAGCGCTTGAAAGAGTTCTAAATGTACAGAATCGTTCTGCTGAATGCTTATCGGCTTATTTGTAAATCCAATCATTTCGTTGGGCGAATCGTACAAATAATTACTATTTGCATCTTTTAAAGCAAACAATTTATACGTTCCATTTTTAATGTTATCTATCTGAAACGTTCCATCAGCTTTGGTTTTAGAAAAATAATCTGGTGTTTTTTTACAAGGAACAGAATCATTTGTATTGCGATACAACATCACCAAAATTCCTTTTTCGGTTTTGTGATCAAAAGCATTTTGTATTTTCCCTTTCAAGGAAAGTGAATCAATATAAGTGCCGGTTGAAAACACATATCTAAAATCATCCATTTTATTTCCTTCCGTAATATCCGCAACAGCATTGCCGAAATTAATGGTGTAAGTCGTATTTTTTAGAAGTGTATCTTTTATATCAATCGTAAGAATTTTATTTTTTATGATTTTTATATCAGGTTCTTTTTTCATCGGTGGCGAAATAATAAGCTGATCCGATAAATTAATTAGCTGAATAAATTTATTAAATGTGATGGAAATTTTTTTTGCATTAAAATTTACAGCCGCACTATCTGGAATATACTTTGCAACTTTAGGCGGTTTTGTATCTTTTGGTCCGCCTGAAGGACTTACTATTTGCGCACAAGCAGCAAACAATACTAAAAAACACAATTGAAAAATTATTCTTTTCATGTTGTTTTTAAAAATAATTTTTCAATAACAGTAACCAATTCTTGTAAATAATGAGCATCTATTTTATCGAATGCAGCTAATTGATCGCTGTCGATATCCAATACCATTATGACTTCTTTTTTCTGATTAAAAACAGGCAAGACAATTTCCGATTGAGAATCGGAACTGCAAGCAATGTGTCCTGGAAAATCATTTACATTTTCCACCAAAATAATTTTTTTTTCAGCCCAAGATTTTCCGCAAACGCCTTTTCCAAAAGTAATGCGCGTACAAGCAACTGTTCCTTGAAAAGGACCTAAAACTAAATTATTTTCCTTCACAAAATAAAATCCAACCCAAAACCAATTCATGCCATATTTTAATGCAGAAGTGATATTTGCTAAGTTCGCTAAAAAATCTTTTTCGCCTTCAACCAATGCTTTTATTTGCGGCAATAACGATTGATAGCGCGCTTCTTTAGTTGCTCCTGAAATGATAAGTGATTCTGACATATTTTTTTTTCTATTGCAAAGATGTAAATTTCTTGGTAAAAAAATTCAGATTAAGTACTTTTGAATAACAAATTTTAAGAAAATGGCGACACGAATTAATTCCTTCGAAGAATATTTATCTGAATACAAAAAAAGTATTGAAAACCCAGAACAATTTTGGAACGAACAAGCAGAAACTTTTTTTTGGCGAAAAAAATGGGACAAAACATTGGAATGGAATTTCGAAAAACCAGATGTAAAATGGTTTATCGGTGGAAAATTAAATATTACCGAAAATTGTTTGGACAGACATTTAGCGAATAGAGGAAATCAAACGGCACTTATTTGGGAACCTAATAATCCAAATGAAAAAGCTGTAAAATGGACCTATTCCGAGCTTCACGCAGAAGTTTGTCGTTTTGCAAATGTGCTAAAAAATAACGGAGCAAATAAAGGCGATCGCATCATTATTTATATGCCGATGATTCCTCAATTAACAGTTGCCGTTTTAGCTTGCGCGAGAATTGGAGCTGTTCATTCGGTTGTTTTTGCAGGCTTTTCGGCAAATTCGCTTTCCGACAGAATTAATGATTGTCAATCGAAAATAATACTTACAACAGATGGCGCATATCGTGGAACTAAACAAATTCCGATAAAAGAAATTGTGGATGAAGCGATTGAAAAAAATAATTTCGTTCAAAAAGTAATTGTTTTTAATCGCACCAATTGTGATTGTAAAATGAAAGAAGGACGCGATTTAAATTGGGAAAAAGAAATCGCAAAAGTTGATTCCGTTTGTGATGCTGAAGAGATGGATTCGGAAGATTTGTTGTTTATTTTATACACTTCCGGTTCCACCGGAAAACCAAAAGGTGTGGTACACAGCATTGGCGGTTATATGGTTTATACCGATTATTCTTTCCGCAATGTTTTTCAATACAATGAAAAAGAAATTTATTGGTGTACTG
>DATLTG010000120.1:0-2070 GCA_035533735.1 Bacteroidia bacterium | reverse complement strand
GAAATTTGCCAACAAAATGAATCATTTCGCTATGAAATCTAAATTATACCTTGCTGCTATTAAAGCGGCTTTAAAAGAACTATCTCAAATTAAAAATATGCAAGAAACTAAATATGCTCATGCGTAACATGAGTTAGTAATTAGTATTTAGTATCAAGTATTTAGTATTTAGTAATTAGTAATTAGTAATTAGTATCAAGTATTTAGACAAAAGAAATATTTTTTTCGATTAATAAAACATGAAAGAACTTCCTTTTTCTGATTCAGATATCAATACTCTTTTTGCAGGAAACAAATTTAATCTAAAGAAACCACTTAGTTGGAAAACCAGTTCTTTATTTTTGTTGCTTCTGTTTATAATCTTAGGCTTATTGTTTGCTGAATTTATGAAAAAATCAGAACCTCATTTTTTAAGTTTTTGGGGATATTTTATATATATCGAATGTATTTGTACAGGTTCTTTAATTTTTAGTTTGCCAAAAATGATTGCTAAAGACCAAGATTATAAAGAAAAAATAAAAGTTCAATTTACTGCAAAAGTAAAAAAAGTAAAAGATCCCGTAATGTCGTATTATTATATAACGCTTTACGAAAACCCTTACAGTGAAGACAAGTTAGCTGTTTATGGAGATATTATAAAAACTCCCATTAAAGAAAACGAGGAATATGTTTTTGAAGTTGCAAAAAGAAGTGGAACAATTTTGAGTGCAACGCCTGTCGAAAATAGTGCTTTGAAAAAATAAATTTTAAAATTTAATTCGCGAACAATTTAAAAAGTTGTGAAAGTTTCGCTTTCAACTCTTTACGATGCACAATGGCATCTAAAAAACCGTGTTCCAACACAAATTCGGCTGTTTGAAAGCCTTTAGGAAGGTCTTTTCCTATTGTTTCTTTTACAATTCTTGGTCCGGCAAAACCAATTAATGCGCCAGGTTCCGAAATATTCAAATCGCCCAACATAGCAAATGAAGCCGTTACTCCACCTGTTGTTGGGTCTGTTAATAAAGAGATGAATGGAATTTTAGCTTCGGAAAGCAACGCTAATTTAGCGGATGTTTTTGCCATTTGCATCAATGAAAATGCAGCTTCCATCATTCTGGCACCACCCGATTTTGAAATAATTAATAAAGGCGTTTTGTGGCTGATACAATAATCAATGGCTAAGGAAATTTTTTCGCCCACCACTGATCCCATCGAACCGCCAATAAATGAAAAATCCATACAAGCAATTACCAAATTTTGTCCATCCACTTTGCCCGTAGCAGTTCTGATAGCATCCAATAAATTTGTTTTTTCGCTCGATTCAACTAATCTATCTGTATATTTTTTAGTGTCCACAAAATTTAAAGGATCACCAGCAATAAGCTTTGGATTTAATTCTTTGAATTTATTATCGTCAAAAAGCAATTCAAAATATTCTTTTGAACCCATTCTGTCGTGATACTCGCAATCGGAACACACATAAAAATTTGTAATATGTTCGTCTGACGCACTTATTTTTTTACAATTCGGGCATTTGTACCACAACCCTTCAGGTGTTTCTTTTTTCTCTCTTGTAGAAGTGGTAATACCTTGTTTTATTCTTTGAAACCAGCTCATTTTTTTCTTTGTTATCTTGCCTTTATCAATAAAAATTAAGCAATTGTAATTTCATTAGCTAAATAAACATCTTGAACAGTATTTAATAACTCAATACCTTCTTTCATTGGTTTTTGAAATGCTTTGCGACCGGAAATTAATCCTTGTCCGCCAGCGCGTTTGTTAATTACCGCTGTTGTAACGGCTTCCGATAAATCAGAAGCGCCTTTTGATTCTCCTCCTGAATTAATCAAACCCATTCTGCCCATATAACAATTCGCCACTTGGTAGCGACATAAATCAATTGGATGATTAGTTGTTAATTCTGAATATACTTTAGGATGCGTTTTCCCGAAATTAATTGCCGTATAACCTCCATTATTAGTAGGTAATTTTTGTTTGATAATATCTGCTTGAATGGTAACGCCTAAATGATTAGCTTGTCCGGTTAAATCAGCGGAAGCGTGATAATCAACTCCATCTTTTTTAAAT
>DATLTG010000119.1:0-3819 GCA_035533735.1 Bacteroidia bacterium | reverse complement strand
TTATAGAATCCCTACATCCACTCGAAGAGGTAACAATCAATTTAACATTGTATGTACCTGCCGATCCATAAGTATGAGTAGGATTTGTGGCAGTTGAAGTTCCTCCATCTCCAAAATTCCATGAATAACTACCTATTGTATAAGGGGCTGCAACAGTAGAAGTATTTGTGAAATCAGCTGTTACACACGTTGGTATGGTGTATGTAAAATTAGCAGTAGGTGAAGGATATTGTACCACTTTGTCTGTTAGAAGCTCTGTACAACCTTGTGGTGATGTAATAGTTACAGAATAAGTACCAGCTGTTGAAACAGTTATGTTTTGAGTTGTTGCTCCTCCTGGTTGCCATGAGTAACTTGCTGCTCCACCTGGTGCTGATAAGACAGTACTACTTCCCGGACACAATGAATCAGCTTGGCCAATTGCAAGTTCCGAACAATTACAATCAACGTAAGCATAACCGAAATGACCACCTAGGTCACAACCTGCTGCGGTAAAAGTAATTGTAACATTTTGTCCAACGAATGGAGTTAAATCAATATTTACCAATGTCCAAGCCTTGCATTTTACAGTGGCATCAAGAGTTGAATTAAACCATCCTGTAGTAGTGGCAGAACTAGATTCCACAAAATAATTGGCGCAAGTAATTTCTGCACCAGATTGATCCTTCATATCTACATCAAAAAAAGGCTCCTGTACAGCCGTATGTCCTGTCGGATTTTGCAAAACGCAAGCATAAGCGTAAGTAAAATTTGTATTAGTAGCTGATACCGGAAAAGTTTGTGAAATACTTTCTTCTTGATAATTAGCTCTTGTGTCACCTAATTTTGCAGAGTAAGTGCCTGCATAAACTTCTGGAAACAAACCGTAGGGATCTGTACCTGCCGTAACAATAGTTTGCCAACCTGCTACAAAACCTGCTGTTGCACCTGTCATAACTATTGGCAATGCGTTTCCAGTAGCATTAGAGCCAGTCATTCCAGTCCATCCAGCAAAAGTTCCTGTTTCAAAATCCACATTATTACATCCTGCTAAAGAAGTTGGAGGATTTGGCATTCGTTTATTCCAAGTGCCATGTTTTTTACCTACAAATTCCATTTTTTTATAGTGTATATAACTGGCGGTATCATTTTCGGGTATTCCGTTTGGTCCTGCTTCTTGTAACGCTTTATTTGCATCAAAACCAACTAAATCTGTTTTGCTAAATTCTTGTGCAGAGACTGAACTCACAAAGAATAACAAAATAAAAGCCGAAAAAATATTCTTCAGCATTCTTGTACATAAATTGTAACGTAATGTTGTTTTCATGTTGATTCTATTTTGGTTAAAAATTTCAGTGAAACCATTTACAAATGGCTAAAAAGAAATTTTACGGGGGCTAATGTAGAAATTATTTTATTTAAAAGCAATTTATTAAGCCTCTTTTTTAGAAACAAGTTACAAACATTTATTCCAAAATGTAAATATCTTATGTCAAAGATGATAGCCAATCTATGTCTTTTTTCAGAAAATTCAAGGTTTTAGCTTCTAAAGAATTTTCTTTTGGGGTATAATTGTAAAGCCATGAAGCATTTTGTGGTAAACTCACTAAAATAGATTCAATTCTGCCGCCTGTATCTAAACCAAATTTTGTTCCTTTATCATACACCAAATTAAATTCAACATATCTTCCTCTTCTTAATAGTTGCCATTTTTTTTCATTTTCGGTAAACGATAAATTTCTATTTTTTTCGATAAGATGGGTATAAATGGGCACAAAACTATCACCAACCGATTGTACAAATTCAAAAATATTTTTTTTAGACGTATTTTCTGTTTCTGTTAAATGATCGAAAAAAATTCCTCCAATACCTCTCGTTTCATTGCGATGTGGAATAAAAAAATAATCATCAGCCCACTTTTTAAATTTAGGATAAAAGCTTAAATCATTTTTATCACACACTTTTTTTAAATAAGTATGAAAAAAATGTGCATCTTCTTTTACCACATAATGTGGTGTTAAATCTATCCCTCCGCCAAACCAATTTTTACCATCTTCTGTTTCAAAATAGCGTACATTGGCGTGAATAATTGGAATCATTGGACTTTCAGGATGAATAATAATGGATACACCGGTGGCATAAAATCCAGCTTTTTTTAAATTTAATGCTTTTTGAATATTTTCAGGAAGTAATCCATAAACAGATGAAAAATTTACACCTCCTTTTTCAATTATCTTTCCATTTTGCATAACTCTTGAACAACCGCCTCCGCCACCTTCGCGTTGCCAAACTTCTTCCGCAAATTTTTCTTTTCCATCGGCTTGTTCTAATGCTTTACAAATGTCTTCTTGGAGGGTTTTAAAATACGTTGAAATGGATTCTTTTGAGATCATTTTATTGCCTTTCTAAGTTCTAAATCTTTGTATTCTAAAATATAAATAGCTTTGTTTTCATAACCACTTTCAATATCTGTTTTATAAAAATCAAAAGAAGTTTGAATCCCTTGCATTTTCAATTGAGGCAAGTTGTTTACAAAATTTATTCCGTAATTTTTTAATGCATTCAAACAATAAAAAGTTACGTCAAAACCTTGATAAACATAACGATTTGGTTCTGTCAAATAGTTAGTTCTATAATTTTCAATAAAATTCTCCGTGTTTTTATTTGCATAATCGACAAAAATATTGGTCGCAAAATGAAATTGCAACGTGTTTAAATAGGTAAGATCTAAATTGTCAAATCTGTGTATCGCTTGCATTCCAAATAAAATAATACTGTCTTGATTATTTACATTTGCCAAAGAATTAATAAAATTAGTAACATAAGGCTGATCTTCGGAAAGCATAACAACAATATTTTTTTTAGTGCTCGAAAAATATTTTTTTACTCCACTAAAATCTTTGGAAATAAAAGTAGCTACGTTTACTTCCGGATGATTGTTTTTAAATGCTTTCAAAAATTTATTTTTGAATAAATCGGCATTTTTATTGTTTTCTGAGTTGTCATTTTTAATAATGATAATATTTTGATTGGTATAAGAAGTTGCCGCAAACATTGCTAAAGAATCCAATTCTGTTATTTCAGAAGGCTCCGCTTTAAAGGCATTCGGATTTCCAAATAAAATTTTATTTTGTTGAATAAAAGGAGAAACAATAGGAATATTTTTTGCTTTTGCCAATTTTTCAACCCGATTAAAAGCGACAGAATACAATGGTCCAATAATTAAATTCATAGATGAAAATTCGGGACGAAGAAATATTTTTTTATACACATCTTTTGTACTGTCAATTGCATCTAAATTGTAACTATAAACAAAAATACTGCATTTAAACCCTTGTTTTTTAAGTGAATCTATTGCCATTAAAGCACCTTCGTAAAAACTCAATGCAATTTTAGTATGAGGCGGAATTGTTCCACTGCCTCTGGCAATTGCATCTACATTAATAGAGTCTATGCCATCTAAATTAAAAGGTAAAAACAATGCAATGTTGTAGTTGTCTTTTTTTATAATGGAATCAACGGGAAATACAGATTCATTTTTTTTAATAATTGTATCCGTTTTTAAAACTTTCGTATTTGTTTTTGTACTTACACTTTCAAATTTTTTTACAGCGGGATTAGCATTTTTAATTTCCGTTTCCGTCATTTTATCATCTGTCTTATTTTTCGGAGTTCTAACAATTTCGCCAACTTTTAAGCCATTTTTAGAAGCTGGATTTAAGTCAGCAAATTTACTCACACTCATTTCTGCTTTTTTAGAAAGCGAATACACGGTTTCTCCATGAACAACAGTATGATAATTATAATCCAAGCTGTCTATTTTTGTAGCAACAGAATTGT
>DATLTG010000118.1:0-2703 GCA_035533735.1 Bacteroidia bacterium | reverse complement strand
AGAAAAATACCATCTCAAACGCGGCTATTGTTGTCAAAATGGTTGCAAACATTGTCCTTACGGATTCAACAAAGAAAAAGGACGCATCGAAAAGAAGAAATAATCGCCATTTTTTTGTTAAAAAATTGCCGTTTCGTCTATAATTATCTTACCTTTATCGAAACAAAACACCAATTTAGTGGTTTCAACTGAAAATAAGCTATTTACGAGTTCGGCAAGAGTTTCGTTGACAGAAGACGGAATTTTAATCGTCAAATTAAATCAAAATGCTGAAATAGATGTAAAGGAAGTAAAAGAACAACACGAAGCGGCATTAAAATTAACACAAGGAAAAAAATATGCTGTTTTATTAGATGCGAGAACTGTACTTTCTGCAACACCTGAAGCCAGAGCGTTTGGAGCCTTACCCGAAATTCATAAAAATATTATCGCACAAGCAATTTTAGTTACTTCGCTTGCCAATAAATTGATGGGCAATTTTTACATCAAATTCAATAAACCGCCCGTTCCTGCACAATTATTTAAAACCGAAAAAGGAGCGATGGATTGGTTGAGAGAGCAAATAAAAGTCGCTTCAAGAAAATAATATTAAAATATTTTATCAGAATAATAAGCCGAAGCTTTCTCGCGTAAATTATATCCTGAAGACATCACTTCTCCATAAGCTCCAGTTGTTCGCAACGAGATAAAATCACCGCGTTTCGTTTCTGGTAAACTCACTGCTTTTCCAAAACAATCAGATGACTCACAAATGGGTCCAACTACATCGTATTTTTGATTAGCTTCATTTACGTTAGAAATATTTTCAATTTTATGATACGATTGATACAGCGCAGGACGAATCAACTCAGTCATTCCGGCATCGAGAATAATAAAATTTTTAGCAATTCCTTTTTTGACGTAAAGCACTTTTGAAATTAAATTTCCGGATTGTGCAACCATTGCGCGACCTAATTCAAAATGAATTTTTTGTCCTTTTCTAATTTCTAAAAACTGATTAAAAATTCCGAAATAAGTTTTAAAATCAGCCATCGAATTTTTATCGGGTTCGTGATAATCAACTCCCAAACCACCACCAACATTGATATGTTCCAACTTAATTTTTCGCATCTCAAACCATTGTTGCAATTCATTTACTTTCAAACACAAACTTTTAAAAACGCTCATATCTGTAATTTGTGAACCAATGTGAAAATGAATTCCGGTTAATTTTATATTACTTGATTTTTCAATAATAGCAAGCACTTCATCTAATTCCCATATATTAATTCCGAATTTATTTTCTTCTAAACCTGTCGTAATATAATGATGTGTATGTGCATTCACATTCGGATTAATGCGCAAAGCAATGGAAGCTATTTTTCTATTTTTTTCAGCAAAATCATTAATCACTTCTATTTCTTGAATAGATTCGCAATTGAAACAAAAAATATTATTTTCGAGTCCAATTAAAATTTCTTCATCAGATTTTCCAACACCTGCAAAAGCAATTTGTTCCGACTGAAACCCTACTTCTACGGCTCTTTTAATTTCGTTTCCACTTACACAATCTGCACCAAAGCCAAACTGTTGAATCATTTTTAAAATAGGTTCATTGGTATTTGCTTTTAAAGCATAATGAACAACATATTTGAAATTATCAGCAGCAGATTTAATTTCTTGAAGCGTATTTTTCAATACCTCCATATCGTAATAATAGAAAGGTGTTGAAAGCGTTTTTATTTTTTTTAATTCGTCTGCCGAAAACATTTTTTTGAAATATTATTTTTAGAAAAGTCCTTTGTTTAACGCAATAAGCGCTTCATTTTTTTGATTGGCATTTACCAACAATGAAATATTATTTGGGCTTCCTCCGTAAGAAATCATCCGAATAGAAATATTTTTTAACGATTCCATCACCTTTAAAGCATAACCTTGTTTCTCCGCCAAAAAATCTCCAACCACACAAATAATAGCCTGATTAGAATCTACTTCCACACTACCAAATTGTTTCAATTCAGTAATAATAGCTTCCAAATTTTTAGTGTTATCAATTGTTACAGAAACCGCCACTTCCGAAGTTGTAATCATATCAATAGGCGTTTTATAACGCTCGAAAATTTCAAACACCGTTCGTAAAAATCCATACGCTAACAGCATTCGTCCTGACTTAATTTTAATTGCCGTAATGCCATCTTTTGCGGCAACAGCTTTGATATTGGCACCGGATATTTTTTTAGAAATAAGCGTTCCTTTTGCTTCAGGCTGCATCGTATTTAAAAGTCGAACAGGAATATTTCTATTTTTCGCTGGAAGAACGCAAGTTGGATGTAAAATTTTTGCACCAAAATAAGCTAACTCAGCTGCTTCGTCAAACGACAATTCGGCAATCGGATAAGTTTTATCCACAATGCGCGGATCATTATTGTGCATTCCGTCAATGTCTGTCCAAATCTGAATTTCATCCGCATAAACCGCAGCGCCAATAAGCGATGCCGTATAATCACTTCCGCCTCGTTTTAGGTTATCAATTTCGCCAAACGCATTGCGACAAATATAACCTTGCGTGATAAATAATTTTTTTTCGGGATATTTAGCTAATTCCGATTTTATATTTTTTTCGATGTAAGCTAAATCCGGTTCTTCATTTTCATCAATGCGCATAAAATTTAGCGCAGAAAGCAAAACCGAATTTATTTTTTTTTCTTCTAAATAGTAATGAAA
>DATLTG010000117.1:0-4282 GCA_035533735.1 Bacteroidia bacterium | reverse complement strand
CTTTAAAAGAACTATCTCAAATTAAAAATATGCAAGAAACTAAATATGCTCATGCGTAACATGAGTTATAAGATCCATTATTTGTGAAATTTCCGAATATTATCACTTTACTTAAAGCAATATCCGTATAGGTTCCATTATTAGTAAAATTGCTTGTAGTAGTATTATCTATTTTTAATGTAAACCCACTATTATTTAATGTGAATCCTGCATTAATAGTTAATCCGTTTAATCTATTTGTATTTGCATTTATAGTAACATTGCTATTAATAACAACTACATCTCCATTAGCTGGAACACCTAATGGAAGCCAAGTAGTAGCTGAATTCCAATTGCCATTTAAAATAGAAATTTTGTTTACTGCATACACTTCACAGGAGAGCGCAAGAAATGATATAAGTAGAAATTTTTTCAACACAATGTTGTATAAAATAAATAACGCACAATAATAATCATTTTTCAACTACCCCCCCCCCATTTTTGTCGATTAAAAATGCAATTTTGTCGAAATTAACTTTGCTCTAATTCAGCAAGTTAAGAGCTAAAATGAGGATTTAATTTGGGGAAGAAAAGTGTATTTTTATAATAAGTGGGCGAAAAAATTACTTATCAGATACTTGGAAGGTATAAGTGGTACTGATAAGATCTGCATCCTGATATATATAAACCAATTGTTTATCCGTAACACTTATCAGCTTTAAATAAAAATTTTCTTTCGAATTGTCTATCGAAATATAAATATACGATTGTATTTTATTTGTTTTCCAAGTGCCTTGCTCTGTTTTTCCTTCGCGTGTAATGCTTAGCTTTTTATCATCAGTAAAAGTTATGCCGTCATTTTTTTCAGCTTCTGTTGGTTTGGCAACAACTCCAAATTGTTCCGCAGAAACCATTTTCCAAGCCTTACAAAGCATTTTTTCTTTGGGAGCCAAATCATTTGTTTTGGAGGTAGTTGTTTGACTATAACCGTTAGTAATGCAAACTAAAATGATTGTAGAAATTAAAAAAAGTTTTTTCATAACAGAGAAAATTAAAAATATTTTTTTGAGAACAATTTTTTTGAAAGTGCTAAATTAAAAATAAAATTTTTAACATAAAAAAAGCTCCACAAATTGGAGCTTTCCTTTTTTATTAAAATTCAATGTTAGTTTGAATGCCCTTTGGCACATTTCTCTCCACAGTTTTTCATGCACTCAGCCTTACTTTTACAACCTTTATCACAGCCTTTCATACAACCGCTTTCTGAACATGAAGCATCTGATTTACGACATTTTGCACCGCATGTTTTCATACAAGCAGAATCGCTTTTGCAATTTTTATCACAACCTTTCATACAATTGTGATCTTTCATACACTGCATTGCTCCCTCTTTCCCACATTCTGGTCCGCAGTTTTTCATACAAGCCGAATCTGTTTTGCAACCTTTATCGCAACCTTTCATACATTCGTGTCCACCTTTACAACATGCCATTTTACTGGAATCTTTTGCTGTACATTTTGTCGCTGTACTGTCTTTTCCGTTAGCATCTTTTGAATTAGTTCCATTGCATGATGACATAGTGAAAGCAATACCTGCGGTAAGCAAGGAAACGAACATTATTTTTATCAGTTTTTTCATTTGAAAATTATTTTTTTAAGATTATTTTATAGAAGATTTATTTTAGAAAGGCACAAATATAGTTTTATATTACTTGAAAAAAAAATTCAAAAACGATTTTCCTTAAAAGTGATTGGTTTATTTTTATCTACTTGATAATATTTTGCCCAACCATTATTAATGGAAAAAGTGAGTTGTTTCCCAATTATATTTTCCATCCAAATAGGTACAAAAAAATTTCTGTCGGCACTCAAATACTGATAGTATTTATGGTCGTTACAAGATTTATTGTCTATTACATGACGCGCGGCAAAATCGCCACAAAAAGTTGCCCAAGGTAATCCTACGCAACCAAGTACAAAATGGATATACGGATGTTTTTCATCGCGAACAACAGTTGGCACTAAATCTCTTGTTGTGTCAATTAATCCGGGCCAATACTGAATAAATTCCAAGCCTTTTATTCCAGGAAATTTTGCTTTAAATTTATTAATAACGCCATTTATTATGTGAGGTGAAGTGGTGTAATTATTTGAAAATGTACTTAACGAAGTCCCACCACCAAGCAATAATCGGTTATCTCCCGTTAAACGGAAATAAGAATACACCAAATCAGAATCCCAACATTGAAAATGATCTTTCGGAAAAAGATATTTTAAATCCGCATCATCTAAAGGTTCGCTAATGGATAAAAAAGTTTGGGCGTGAAAAATATCTTTTGAATAATCCGTTAGTTGAGGCTCTAATTTATCGGCACAAAAAATAATATTTTCAGCAGTTACCGAGCCTTGATGTGTAAACACAGTATGTCCGGATATTTTTTTTACTTCAGATGATTCGTAAACTTCCAGTCCATTATTGAGCAAAACATTTTTAATGCCATGTGTATAGCGCAATGCGTTGATGCCATAAGTGCCAGAATATCTTACTGCACCTGTATAATTAGGCGAGCCAATCATTTTATCCAATTCATTTTTATTGTAATGCTGCACTTCATAACCTAATTTTTTTCGCGCTTCTACTTCTTCAATGGTTGCTTTTAATCCATCTGCATCATTGCCCATATACAAACTGTCTTGTAAAATTAAATCACAATCTATATCGTATTTTTTTACATTGGCAACAATTTTGTCAACGCCTGAAGAAGCTAATTCCCATAAATCGCGAGCGCCATCTACGCCATAACGTCTTAGTAATTGAGATAATTCCAATTCGCTATCGGGAGTTAAAAATCCGGCACTTTTTCCGGTAGAGCTTCCTCCAAAAATATTTTTTTCGAGCACTACTACTTTTAAGCCTGTTCCAACAAAAGCCATTGCTGCTGAAACACCGGCAGCTCCAGCTCCAACAATTACTACATCTGCTTTTATGTCTTTATTAAGAGGAGGCTGCATAGCGCGCTCAATTCCGAGGAGTGTGGTGTACCACCAATCTTGTAAAATCATTTTGCAAAATTACATCATAATTAACGAAGCCTTTTTTTTGAGCTGTTAATTTGTGTTAAAAGATGAAAATGATTTTGAGATAGAAAAAGAAGTTGCCTCGCACAAATTCTGAATCAAGTTCTGCATTACGCTAAGTTTCAATTCTACCATTTCCTGATTCCTCATTCCGTTCGGAACTTCCTTCTTTTTTAAAAAATAATCCAAATCAGTGAATCATGTAACTCTTTTCTGAATTAATGTGGAAATACTTACCTAACATTGCTGAACTTTCGTCCACTTGTATTTGTTTTAAACAAAATTATTTTGAAATTATACATTAAATATATGGTAAGCAACCGCTGTAAAATAGTGGTTAAAGAAGAGTTGACAAAACTCGGCTTACATTTTATTATTGTTGATTTAGGTGAAGTAGAAATAATGGAAAATATTTCTGCAGAACAATTAGATCAACTGCAAGTTGCCTTACGCATTTCCGGATTGGAGTTAATGGATGACAAAAAGGCGATATTGATTGAAAGAATAAAAAACGTAATTACAGAAATGGTACATCATACGGATGAGTTACCTAAAATGAATTATTCTGATTTTATTAGCGAGAAACTACAGTATGATTATACCTATTTATCTAACATTTTCTCTGAAGTAAAAGGAATTACCATTCAACAATTTATTATCGTTCATAAAATAGAAAGGGCAAAAGAATTGTTGTTATATGACGAACTTAATCTTACCGAAATTTCCTACAAACTGCATTATAGTAGCGTTGCACATTTATCTAATCAGTTTAAAAAAGTTACTGGTCTCACGCCTTCTCATTACAAACAGTTAAAAGAGAAAAAGAGAAGTCCGATTGAAGAAATTGGAAATACAAAAGACATAAATTAGCAGTAAGGAAATGGCTAAAAAAATAAAATCAGAAGCTGATGAGCTTATTAATGTTCGCAAAGAACTTGCTCTTCAAAAAAAAGAAAAAGATAAATTGGTGGCGGAGTTACTTATCGCTCGTAAAGAGCTTGCTTTTCAGAATAAAGAAAAAGGAAAACGCGCCACCGAGTTGGGCATTGCTAATATAGAACTTGCTTTTCAAGATAAAGAAAAAGGAAAACGCGCAGCAGAATTAGGAATTGCCAACAAAGAACTTGCCTTTCAGGACGAAGAAAAAGGAAAACGTGTGGCAGAATTAGGCATTGCTAACAAAGAACTTGCTTTTCAGGACGAAGAAAAAGGAAAACGAGCAGAA
>DATLTG010000116.1:0-3264 GCA_035533735.1 Bacteroidia bacterium | reverse complement strand
ATAGGCTTGCTTACGCTTACTTATACTTTTAAGAGCACTAAATAATTAGTTATTTATCGCTTCATCAAGCATATTTATTTTATATTTGTGCCTTGATGAACTTTATCAATCCATTCTTTCTCTTCGCACTTTCTGCGATTTCAATTCCCATCATCGTTCATCTTTTCAACTTTCGAAAATTCAAAAAAATATATTTTACCAACGTAAAATTTTTGCGCGAAGTTCAACAGGAATCTCAATCAAAATCACGCTTACGTAACTTATTGATTTTGCTTTCGCGAATTTTAGCTATCATCTTTTTAGTACTTGCTTTTGCAGAACCATATATTCCAAACAAAAACGGAAAAATAATTTTGGGCAACAAAGCCATCAGTATTTATATTGATAATTCATTCAGCATGAATGCGATGAATAAAAGCGGCAGTTTGTTGGATGAAGCAAAACGAAAAGCGCTTGAAATAATTAAAGCTTACAAACCCACCGATCGTTTTCAATTACTGACAAATGACTTCGAAGGCAGCCAGCAAAGACTCATCAATAAAGATGAATTTACGGAATTGTTGGAAGATGTAAAAACAAGTCCGGCTGTTAAAACAATGAGCGAAGTTGTGGCACGACAATCGGATTTATTGAGTGAAAGTCAAGTGCGCTTCAAAAAAATATTTTTGATTTCTGATTTCCAAAAAACAACAGCAAATATTGATAAAATTAAAAACGACACCAGCATTTCTGTTACGTTAATTCCTGTAATTGCCGAACAAACAAACAACGCTTACATTGATTCTTGCTGGTTTACCAATCCTGTTAGGCAATTGGGAGAAGTGGAAAAATTAAACGTTCGTATTTGCAATGCTTCCAAAGCAGCCATTGAAAATAATTCCGTTAAATTATTTATTAATGATAAAGAAAGAACACCGGCAAGTTTTTCTGCTGCAGCCGATTCAAAAATACAATCAGAGCTTTCTTTTGCCCAAAAAGACACAGGAATGCAACAATGTAAAATTGCTATAAATGATTATCCAATTACTTTTGATGATGATTTTTATTTCTCTTTTGATGTAAATAATAATATTCCGATTTTAAGTATAAATAGCACCGAAAATAAAAATCCGAATCAAAATAATTATTTCGAAAAAATTTTCAAAAACGATTCGCTTTTTGTGTTTAATAGTGTTAATCAAAACAATATAAATTATGCATCTTTTGCTGAAAATAAATTAATTGTTTTAAACGAATTAGATTCAATTTCTTCAGGTTTAGCGCAGGAAATAAAAAAGTTTGTAAACAATGGAGGCAGCTTGTTAGTGATTCCTTCCGAAAAAATTTCAATGAATTCGTATCACGATTTTTTGAGTGCCTTTAACATCAATTATTTTACCAATTTAGATACCGCCAAAACAAAAGTTTCCACTATAAATTTTGAAAGTCCGATTTACAAAAATGTGTTTGAACAGAAATCCAATAATATGGATTTACCAATTGTTTTTCAACATTATACACTCACAAATAATACCCATTCCGATGAAGATGTATTATTGAAATTGCAAAATGGAACAGTCTTTTTTAACGAATCTAATTTCGGAAAAGGAAAAATTTATCTTTCAACAGTTCCTTTTAACAGCGACTTTAGCAACTTTCCGAAACATGCGCTATTTGTGCCAACCATTTACAATATTGCCATAAATAGCCAAACACAAAGTCCGCTTTTTTATACCATTGGCAATGATGATGCCATTGAATTATCTTCTGTAAATTTAACCGGAGATAATGTTTTTCATATCAAACAAGCAGGAACTAATTTTGATATAATTCCAGAATACAGAAGAGAAGAGGAGGGAACTACGCTTTTTTTACACGACCAAATTAAACAAGCCGGAAATTATCAGTTGTTATTGGGAACAAAATTAATAAAAGGAATTTCTTTTAATTACAACCGAAAAGAATCTGATTTGAGTTGTTACTTGCCAAAAGAAATAGAAGAAACAATAAGTAAATCAGGGTTTTCTAATTTTTCATTAATAGATAATCAAACAAAAAATTTGACGCAAGTTTTAACCGAAAATGAACAAGGAAAAAAACTTTGGAAACTTTGCATTATTTTAGCACTGCTATTTTTAGCGGTTGAAATATTTTTAGTTAGATGGATTAAAAAATAATTTTTTTTAAATATGAAAACACTTTTAAAAAATGCCCAGATTGTAGATGCAACATCCGATTTAAATGGAAAAAAGAAAGATATTTTAATTGAAAACGGAAAAATAGTTAACATAGGAACTAATTTAAAATCGGATAAAAATACGCAAGTAGTTGAAGCTGATAATTTGCACGTTTCTGTTGGCTGGTTTGATATGCAAGCAAATTTTTGCGATCCGGGTTTTGAGTATAAAGAAACTATTTCTTCTGGAATTAAAGCTGCTGCAAGCGGTGGTTTTACAGGTGTTTCTGTAATGCCTTCTACACATCCGCCTGTTTATTCCAAATCGCAAGTAGAATACATTAAGAATAAAGCGAAAAGTTTGTCGGTAGATGTTTTTCCAATTGGCACCATTTCACATAAATTAGAAGGCAAAGAACTTTCCGAAATGTACGATATGCACCTTTCCGGAGCGGTTGCTTTTTCGGATGATAAAAAATCAATTGCCGATTCGGGTTTGCTTTTACGCGCTTTGATGTATGCCAAAAATTTTAACGGCTTGGTTTTGACACATTGTAATGATGATGCAATAACGATTGATGGACAAATGAACGAAAGTGCAGTTGGCACATCACTTGGTTTAAAAGGAATTCCAGCACTTGCTGAAGAATTAATGATTGCCAGAAATATTCATTTAGCGGAATATGCAGAAAGCAAAATCCATATTTCTTCTGTTTCTACAGAAAAATCAGTAGAATTGATTCGTCTGGCAAAAGCCAAAAAAATAAAAATAACCGCTTCCGTAAATGCGCATCACTTGTTGTTAAACGATTCTGTGCTTTTCGATTTCGATACCAATTACAAATTAAATCCTCCATTAAGAAGTCAGAAAGATGTTGAGGCTTTGAAAAAAGGACTTGCAGATGGAACTATTGATGTAATTGTTTCGGATCACGTTCCGGAAAACGAAGAAAATAAAAAAACAGAATTTGATCATTCCGCATTTGGAATGATTGGTTTAGAAACAGCTTTCGCGATTGCAAATTCAACCAAAGGAAATATGAAATTGGAAAAATTAATTCACAAAATAACGGTTGCTCCGCGAAAAATTTTGAACTTAGAAATTCCGA
>DATLTG010000115.1:0-4235 GCA_035533735.1 Bacteroidia bacterium | reverse complement strand
TTCTCATAGTGTATGACATTTATTTATTTTATTAATAAAACAAGAAACTTATTTTTCTTTCCCAATGGATTTGTATAGAGCAACCAATTTACCATCACTTGTTAAATGAAAAACAGGTTTTGTATAACCCACTGATTGCTCATCCGTATAATCAGCTACCTCAATGTGAATGCCCTTTATGAACAATTCCTGAGCAGAAAGTAAAACAACTTTTACCCCATTATCAAAGCTAATCGTATCTAATTTTGTTTTATAGCGATACGCTTCCATATTTGCTTTTTGTATTGCATGCACATAAGGCTTGACATTTGTTACAGAACCCGTACTTTCGATGATGAAAGTACCGTAATCTGTAGTTTGTGCATTAGCTTGCAAAGCGATGAAAGTTGTTGCTATCAATAGTATAAACAATCTTTGCAAAAAATTTATCTTCATAGTATAGGCTTTTGAATTAAAAATGAATTAAAAAATTACATGGACCTTCAACGGTTTTTAACACTACTTAGATACAATAATAGACGTTTTTTTTGTAACCAACAAGACTATTGTTAATAAGTTTTTTTCAGAAACGCCAATAGTTAAAAATTCTATGTCTTCTAAACCATATAGTCGGAGACAAAATAGGCGTAAGTGGGCAAAAAAATGAAATATATGGATTTAATGATGGGATTTTTTATTTTGCACTTGTTGAAAATTAGTTAACAATAAACGAGGCTGTGCAGCTGCTTTTTAGCGAATATTTTTTTTCAAAAACTTTTTTTCCGAGTACATCGTAAATCGATATATCTGCATCCGAATTTTCAGCAGAAATCAATTGTAAAAAAATATTTTTTCCATCGCTTGGATTCGGAAAAATTTTTGCTTCTGGCATATTTTGTGATTGCACTAAAGTTTGAACTCCTAAGCCTGTAGAAGCTGATGTTTTTGTGAAAAAAATAGTTAGATGACCGGTTCTAACATCGCCCCAACTTGCGTAAATGGTGTCGTTTAAAAAAGAACATGTCATAAAATCATTTCCTTTTTCATCAAGAATAGTATCAAACGGAACTGTAATATTACTTAATCGCACATTGGTTCCAAAAGTATTTCCGTTATCAGTAGAAACAGAACAATACATATCTGTAGGTTGTTGATAACCTGTTCCACTTGCATTTCTGCAATCACGCCAAGTGATTAATAAATTTCCGTTAGTATCATAATTTGCCCAAACCAAATCTTGAAATTTTCCATCGCCAATAGGATCGTCATTCACTCGAGTTGGACTTGTCCAAGTTTGTCCACCATCTGAAGTAGTAAGCAATAATAATATTTTTTGGATTGGTCGGATTGATTGCCATATAAGGCTCTCCGTTAAAATAATTGGTATTGGAAATATTTATGTTTGTAGGCTGTGAGCTGCAAATTTGTAAAAAAGCGAGGAAAACAAAAATGGCAAGTACTTGTTTTTTCATACGAAATTATTTTTTCATTGGATGAAAAAAATCAATGAAAGTTTAATAGAAAAAGGATTTTTTTGGAAAATTAATTTTGTGGCACTTGACGCATAAACATCAATATCGCCAACCAATATTCATGATAACTTGGATCAACTGTCCACAAGGCTTTGGAACCATGTTCTCCTTCTGTTGCAGGAGTAAAAACAATTTTATGTTTGGAAATAATATCTTTTGCCAAAGTGCTTACTTTAGGGGCTTCATCGCGAGTAGAAGCGATAAAAACAGGCTTGTCTAACTTTTTAACGGCTGCTGCTACATTCACATTTTTAATATATTCGCCCGGACTAAATGCTAAAACAGCTTTTACTTTATCGTTGCTTACAGCAATCATCAAAGCCAATGATGCCGAAAAGGAACTGCCAACTAATACAACTCTTTTTCCGTTTTGATTGTATGCATAATTAATAGCTCCCAAAATATCTTTTTCGGAACTCATAAAATCGGTTGGTAACCTTTTTGCTTCTGCTAAGTTTGCCGTTTCATTTATTTCACCATTCGATTCTTTTCCAGAACGTAAATCAACGGCTATGCAATTGTACCCCAAGCGGCAAAATTTTCTGGCTGTTTCTTTGTATTCGCCACGACTTGAACCCGCTTGATGACAAAGAATCATATAAGGCAACGAATCGTTTACCAAATATAAATCGGCAGTTACAATTGCATTATCAGTAGATAGAAAAGTAATCTTCTTTTGATTTTGAGCCGTTGCAATATTAGGCACAACAAGTGCTACAAAGAAACACAGAAGGAAAAAATATTTTTTCATTGGGCTTAAAGATAGTAAAAAAAGTTTTGAATGCAAAATTTTATAGTTAAAACTAAACGCCCTTTCCAATTTCATAATTTATTTTGTTACTGTAGAATTATTTGTTAGTTCTATATCCGGAATGGATTGATCTGTAAGCGCTACTTTGCCTCTTTCTTTTCTGACTACACGTGAATACAAAGATATTTCACGGTCAAACAAAAATCGAAAAAATAATTTTGCCCAAGAGGTATGATACGCCAAAGTATCATAATATTCCGTAGCTGTTTTGCGAATTTGAGGTAATTTATTCCAAGGAATAGATGGAAAATCATGATGCTCATTATGAAAACCAACATTAAAGGCAATTTTATTTAAAACACCATAATAACTATATGTTTCTTGTTCGCCATGTGTTAAATAATGTTCTTGAATCCAGCGTCCACCTAAGGGATGAAAACCAATGGAAGCAAAAAAACTAATCAATAAAAACGCCAATGCTTTTGGTCCGAAAAAATAATATATAGTAACTGCAAATGCTAATTGAAGAAACCAATTCAATGCAATCCAACCATCGAAAGGTTTAATTTCCTTAAGTCTGGAAACACGCGTAACTTGAAAAATAGGATAAAACAAAAACCAAAGTACTTTTCCGATAAAATAATTATTAATCAATTTTGCTTCCCAACGATTCGGTAAATCGGCATCTAATTCGTGTATTCCTTGAAACGAGTGATGTTTAATGTGATAACGTTCAAACGAAACGGAACTTGGCATAATTTGCGGAAGATTCGCTAACATCCCTGCAAAGCGATTCAAATTACGTTTTTTAAACAACAAATAATGGGCGCATTCGTGAATCATCACAAAAAGCGCGTGATCTGCGTAAGCACCTAACAAATATGCTGCGCCAATTACAATCCACCACGAATGTCCTGATACCAGCCACGCTAAGACAATTTGAAAACTTACAATTCCGATAATTGCAAAAATGGTATATGGATTTTTTCCGATTAATTGTCTGATTTCGGGATGTTTTTGCATGATGACTCTCGTCCGCATGCGATGTGGCTCAGGCTCTGTAGAATAATGAAAATCGTTTCTTCTGCTCATTTTGATAAAAAAATTCGTCCGCTTTTTTTAAAAACGGAAACAAATTACGTTATTTTTTGGAGTATAATCAATAAGGAAATTTTTTTATACTTTCTTTTTCAAAACAATTTCAATCGGAACACCATTAAAATTAAAATTTTCTCGCAATTTATTTTCCAAAAATCTTTTATATGAATCACTTACATATTGAGGCAAATTGCAATAAAAAGCGAAATTCGGGTTTTTTGTTGGTAATTGTGTTACAAATTTTATTTTCACGTGTTTCCCTTTAATAGCTGGTGGCGGATAGTTTTCGATAAGCGGCAACATTACATCACATAATTTTCGTGTCGCTATTTTAGTCGTTTTATTCGCATACACTTCTTCGGCTGTTTCGATGGCTTTTAAAATGCGTTGTTTGGTAAGTGCCGAAGTAAAAACAATAGGAAAATCACGAAAAGGAGCTGTTTTTTCTTTTATTTTTTCTTCGTAATCTTTGGTTGCATTATTGCCTTTTTCAAGCAAATCCCATTTGTTTATTACTACTACTAAGCCTTTTCGGTTATTAGTAATCAATTGAAAAATATTCAAATCTTGTGATTCTATTCCGAGCGTTGCATCAATCAATAACAAACAAACATCGGCTTCTTCAATTGACCTGATGGCGCGCATTACCGAATAAAATTCTAAGTCTTCTTCTACTTTCGATTTTTTACGAATTCCTGCTGTATCTATCAATAAAAAATCATGACCGAAAGCTTGGTAACGCGTATGAATCGCATCACGCGTTGTTCCGGCAAGTGGTGTTACAATGTTTCGCACTTCGCCTAAAAGTGCATTTACCATTGATGATTTTCCGACATTCGGTCGACCAACAATAGCGAATCTGGGAATCCCTAATT
>DATLTG010000114.1:0-5342 GCA_035533735.1 Bacteroidia bacterium | reverse complement strand
AATTCTTCCGCATATTTTTCACGACTTGCAGTTCCTTTCTTTCCGTATTTCTTGTCAAGATGGTCATCCCAGTTTACGATGTTATTTTTCTTTTTTGTTTTCATAATAGTGTTGTTTTAATTTTTTTGCTTTTTCAATTTCTTGTTTTGGCGCTTTGTTTGATTTTTTTTGAAACCCATTAAAAAGAATTATCAAATTTCCTTTGTCAAAACAGCAAAATATTCTAAAAATATCGCTGCCAACTTTTACTCGTATTTCATAAAGTCCTTTCGTTCCTTCAAGGTGTTTGAAAAACTTTTCTGGAATTATTGGTAATGTTCTTACAAGTCCAATAACCCAATCAATTTTCGATTGAACTTCTACTTTTTGTGAGTTGTAAAATTCC
The DNA here is from genome assembly GCA_035533735.1 of Bacteroidia bacterium. Taxonomy (GTDB): domain Bacteria; phylum Bacteroidota; class Bacteroidia; order DATLTG01; family DATLTG01; genus DATLTG01. The sequence continues at coordinate 4,957 of DATLTG010000114.1, read as the reverse complement.
CAAAAATAATTTCCATAGACAATTGTACTTCTTATATATTTTTCATTCACGAAACAAAGTTACCTAAATAGATAACAAATTCCAAATAAATTTTAAGCATATATTTTTATTTTACAAATGTCATTTGGAAGGAGCAATATAAAATGGAAAATTAATAATGGAGAATTGAAAATGATAGATGTTTCGCAAACTTTTTTTTAAAACTAAATTCCCCCTTTGAAGGGGGATTAAGGGGGCTGTTTTTATAAGAAATTATTTTTTAGATTAAAGTTTATCATTTATCTAATGAATTAGTTTTCATCATGAAATATTGAGGTATAATTTTCTTCATCAATATCTTCAATTTTAATAAGCGGTTCAATACTAATATTAATTTTTGTATCATTTGTTATTTTTCCATCCCCAATACCAGATTGCTGGTAACTTTCTTTTACCCCAGTTACAAGGTTAAGATTTTCTGTGGTCGAACCATCTTGTCCAACCTCAAAACCAAAACCTTCCGCTTCAACCAAATACCAATTATTTTTTTGATAGCTGAATAAATAGGAAGTATAATTTCTTTGAGTTCCTCCATCTAAAAATTGTACATCTAATGTATCTCTTTTTATTGAAATTCCATTAAAAGGGTCGCTTCCTCCTATTCCCCAATTACATTGTCCAAAAATTTTTGATGAAATTGTTGAAAGCGTAAATTTTCCGTTCGGTTGCTTGAAAACAATTAGTAACATCTTAGGATAAAAAGGTTGGTCGCTAAAGCAAATAGTGTCATTAAATGATAGAGAATCATTGGCTTCAATTACCATTGCGAAACCTTTTATATTTTCTTTAGTTAAATTAAAAGGAACAATACTGTCTAAAATTTTCCAATTTGTTGGAACAAAGTTTTTTAAACTATCTGCGCTTTTTGGAATAGTAGGAAATGTAAAAAAAGGCGTTTGTGAAAACCCAAATAAATTCAAAAATAAAAAAATGATTATTACCAGTTTTTTCATCTCAAAAAATTATTTTTCCTCTGCCAATTTATTCAACTTGCTGTTTTTTATTCCGTAAGTAAAATAAATTACCAAACCGATGATAAGCCAAATTACAAAGCGTTCCCAGTTCATAATGCCGAGTTCGGTCATTAAATAAAAGCAGGAAAGTAAACCTAAAACGGGAATCAAAGAATAGTTTCTCAAATAGGTAAAAACAGTGATGACAACTACTAAAATGGCAAAGACAAAATACGGAATTTTTTCTGCGAAAGCTGTTAAAAAGCTGGTGCCATTTGTTGCGGAAACAGAAAAAAAGTTTTTAAAAAAATCGGGTAAAAATATTTCAACTGCAGCAATTGAAAGCACGAAAAGCGTTGGTACAATGTATTTTCCATTGATGTAGGGCAAATGGAATTTACCTTCTTCTTTTTTAGTGTGAGGCAAAACGAGAATGCCTCCACAAACTAAAATAAAAGCGAAAAGTGTTCCGATACTTGTTAAATCGGTTACAAAATCGGAATCGAGGAATAATGCCGGAACGCCAACTACAAATCCGGTTACAACAGTTGCAAACGAAGGCGTTTTAAATTTCGGATGTATGTTCGAGAATTTTTTTGGAAGTAAACCATCTCTGCTCATACTCATCCAAATGCGCGGCTGGCCTAATTGAAAAACTAATAAAACACTTGTTGTTGCTACCACAGCGCTTATCGCGATAAATCCGCCCAACCAATTTAATCCGCGTTGATTAAATGCCATCGCGAGAAAATCGCCCACATCTAATTGTGTATATTTTACCATTCCCGTAAGGACTAAGGCAATTAAAATATACAAAACAGTACAAATGATTAGCGCGTAAAACATTCCTCTCGGTAAATCTCTTTGCGGATTTTTACATTCTTCGGCAGTAGTAGAAATGGCATCAAAACCAATATAGGCGAAGAATACAGCCGAAACACCTTTCATTACTCCGCTGAAACCGTTGGGCGCAAAAGGAATCCAGTTTTGTGGATTGATGTAAAAAAATCCGATACAAATAATTAATACAATAATAATGAGTTTAAACGCTACCATTAAATTGCTTGAAGTGCGCGATTCCTTCATTCCGATATAAACCAAATAAGTGATAAATGCTGTAATCAATAATGCCGGAATATTTAAAATAATTGGGAAAGAACCAATGTGAGGAGCGCTTAACCATAAATCGTGTAACGTTTTTACATCAGCAGGAACGGTGGCTTTTTGCGCAATTAATTCCGAAAATTTTTCGTAGCCGCCTTTTGCGGTAAAAAAGCTGGTGGCTAAATATTCCGGAATATGAATGCCGATATTTCGCAAAAAACTTTTCAAATTATCCGACCAAGAAATAGCAACGGTAATGTTTCCGATGGCATATTCCATAATTAAATCCCAACCGATAATCCAAGCGACTAATTCGCCAAAAGCAGCGTAGGAATATGTATAGGCGCTTCCGGAAACAGGTATTCGAGAAGCGAATTCGGCATAACACAAAGCAGAAAATCCGCAGGCAACTGCTGTAATTAAAAAAAGGAAAATAACAGCCGGACCGCCATCAAAACAGGCTTTTCCAACGGTGCTAAAAATTCCGGCACCAATAATAGCTGCAATTCCTAAAGCTGTTAAATCACGAACAGTAAGCACTTTGTTAAGAGCGTCATACTTGTCGTCTTCCTTTACTTGTTTTAAAATATGATCAATGGATTTTTTTCGGAAAATAGAATGCGGCATATTTTTTATCAGAAATTTTTTTGTGAGCGAATCAAAAATACAAAAATCGTTTATAAAACAAACAACAAAATAAGGGCTCGAAAAATATTTTTTTTAATCCGCTTACAGCGGCTCGAAAAATAAGTAAATTGCGCCCCAAATGAGTAAGGATAATACAACGGAAAAAGAAAAACGAATTATCGGTCGTTCGGAAAAAGTTGATTTTCCTGTGCTTGGTTTGTTTGATGTTGCTGCCAAAATTGATACTGGTGCTTACACAACGGCTTTGCATTGTCATGATATTTGTTTGAAAATGGAGAATGGAAAAAACGTATTGTATTTTAAATTATTAGATCCTTCGCATCCCGAATGGAACGAGCAAGTACAGTGCTTTTCGGAGTTTCAAGAAAAAAAAATTAAAAACTCTTTTGGCAATTTCGAAAAACGATTCATCATAAAAACAGTTATTAAAATAGCTGGAAAAAAAATTAATTCCGTTGTTTCACTTACTGATAGAGGCAATATGCGGTATCCGGTTTTAATTGGCAGAAAATTAATTCGTAATAAATTTATTGTAGATGTTGCGCTACAAAACACTTGGCAAACCTGCAACTCATAAAAAAACAGTTTAAAAAAATAATTTTTCCAATGAAAATTGCAGTATTGTCAAGAAATCCGAATTTATATTCTACAAGGCGACTTATAGAAGCAGGAGAAAAACGGGGACACGAAACAGTAGTTCTCGATCATTTAAAATGCGTGTTGGTAATTGAAAAAAGTCGCCCGCATATTTTTTATAAAGGCGAAGAAGTAAAAGGTATTGATGCGATTATTCCTCGTATTGGCGCATCTGTAACGTTTTACGGAGCAGCCGTAGTTCGTCAATTTGAAATGATGAAAATATTTTCGGTGGTGGAATCACAAGCATTGGTGCGTTCGCGCGATAAATTACGTTCGCTGCAATTATTGGCACGTGCAGGAGTTGGAATGCCAAAATCTGCTTTCGCATCTACGCCTAAAAACATTGATAATATTATCCATCAAGCTGGAGGTACGCCTGTTGTAATTAAATTATTAGAAGGGACACAAGGCATTGGTGTTATTTTGGCGGAAACGCATAACTCTGCAAAATCAGTAATAGAAGCCTTTTTGGATGTAAAAATAAATATTTTGGTGCAAGAATTTATTAAAGAAGCCAAAGGCGCTGATATTCGTGCTTTTGTGGTAGATGGACAAATTGTTGGTGCAATGAAAAGACAAGCTGCTGAAGGAGATTTCCGTTCCAACTTACATTTAGGCGGAAAAGCGGAATTGGTAAAATTAAGTGCAGAAGAAAAAGCAACTGCCATTAAATCTGTAAAAAAATTAGGTTTGGCAATTGCCGGAGTAGATATGCTTCAATCAGCCAGAGGACCATTGGTAATGGAAGTAAATTCATCGCCAGGATTAGAAGGAATTGAAGGTGCTACAGGTGTTGATATTGCTGGAAAAATTATTGAATATATAGAACGAAATGAGTTTCACAGCGAAAGCTGATTGTATAAATAAAAGAGATGCAAAAAGATATTATTATCAATGGCAATAAAATTATTCCGGGGCAATCTGCTCAAGTAAATCTCAATTTATATCGCCTTCCTACTCGTACTATTATTGAGATTCCCGTTTTTGTATTTCGTTCGTTGAAACCAGGACCGACCATTTTATTTTTAGCAGGAATGCATGGAGATGAAATTAACGGCATCGAAATTATCCGCAGACTATTAGCACACGAAAATGTGCAACATCCGCTTTGCGGTACTGTCATTGTTATTCCAGTTATTAATATCGTTTCGTTTATAAACGGAAAAAGGGAATTGCCAGATGGACGTGATTTGAACCGTTGTTTCCCTGGATCAAAAACGGGCTCGCTTGGAAGTCGTATCGCATACGATTTAATGAATGAAATTGTTCCACAAATTGATTTCGGAATTGATTTTCATACAGGAGGTTCAAAGATTAGTAATCATCCTCAGATTCGTTGTGTTCAACAAATTAAAACCAATATGGATTTGGCAAAAATTTTTTCGCCTCCACTTATTGTTAATTCTAAATACCGAGATAATTCCTTACGAAAAGAAGCTTCGCGTAAGCGGAAAACAATGTTAGTTTTTGAAGGCGGAGAATCTTCACGTTTCGATTATCCTTCTATTAATGAAGGTGTAAATGGCTGTTTACGGGTGTTGCATCATTATAAAATGATTTCGGAAGGAGTCCCG
>DATLTG010000113.1:0-4756 GCA_035533735.1 Bacteroidia bacterium | reverse complement strand
TTAGAAATAAAACCATATTGTCCGCCACAATGTCCGTTTACCAAATGCACCAAATTTTGAATGTTTAAATTATGACATGGACGATAGCGTTTGAAAACATTTTTAAAAAGTCGAACAGCCAATTGATCACTCAATGCAATAGTTAGCGCAATTATTGGCAAAATAATGTATGTCTTTTTTTTGAATTTTACAATGATGTAAATGAGTAAAAACAAATAAAAGGGAAACCAAAAAAACTTATTCGAAATCCAATACATTACAGTATCGAAAAAAGCGTTGTGCGCTCCGTTTATTGCGAGAAAAACTTTGGTGTCGATATGTTTTAGTACTTCTAACAAATTTGTTTACGATTTATTCATTTGTTCCCACAAAACATCTTTTAATTCCTTAATACCTTGCTGTGCTTGCGAAGAAATATATACTATCGGCACTTCTTTTTTATCTGGAAATTTTTTCTTCGTTTCTTTTTTTAATTCTTTCATCAACTCTTCGTCTAATAAATCGCATTTAGAAACTGCTAAAACTCTTTTCTTATCAAGCAATTCAGGATTAAATTCTTTTAACTCGTTTAATAAAATATTATATTCAGAAACAATATCAGGACTATCAGAAGGAACCATAAAAAGCAAAGAAGCATTGCGTTCGATATGTCTTAAAAAGCGCATCCCCAAACCTTTTCCAAGATGTGCGCCTTCAATAATTCCGGGAATATCCGCCATCACAAAAGATTTTTCATCGCGATACGAAACAATGCCTAAATTGGGAACAAGTGTAGTAAAAGGATAATTTGCTATTTCCGGTTTTGCCGCAGAAACAACGGAAAGCAATGTTGATTTACCTGCATTTGGGAAACCTACTAAACCAACATCCGCTAAAATTTTTAGTTCAAAAATTTTCCACTCATCTCTTCCCGGACCACCAGGTTGTGAAAAGCGCGGGGTTTGCATGGTGGACGTTTTAAAAAAATCATTTCCTTTTCCACCACGACCTCCTGGAACAATTATACGTGTTTCGCCATCTTCTGTAATTTCACATTCTACCTCTCCAGTTTCGGCATTTTTTATTATTGTACCCAATGGCACTTCTAAAATTTCATCTCTTCCAGTAGCTCCTGTGCATAAAGCACTTCCGCCACTTCCACCAGGTTCGGCAATTACGTGTTTTCTATATTTCAGATGCAGTAAAGTCCAAAGTTGCTTGTTTCCTTTTAAGATAACATGTCCGCCTCTGCCGCCATCACCGCCATCCGGACCGCCTTTCGCAGTCAGTTTACTTCTATGTAAGTGCATAGATCCGGCTCCGCCTTTTCCTGAACGGCAACATATTTTTACATAATCAACAAAATTCGAATCCGCCATTTTTATTTTTTAGTACTATTTCAAATTACTTATTGGAAAGCCTTTCGAAATCAATTTTTCTGCGAATTGCCAAATCTAATTTTCCGAAAATTTCATCAATACTTCCGATTCCGTTAACTGCAAAATATTTTTTTTGTTGAGAATAAAAATCCTTTACAGGAGCTGTTTCTCGGTTATAAACTTCAATTCTGTTATGAATAATTTCCGGATTTTGATCATCGGCTCTACCCGAAATTTTTCCGCGTAAAAGCAATCTTTTTTTCAATTCTGTTTCGTTCACTTCCAATGCCAACATCATTGTAATGGACGAATTATTTTCAGCCAATAATCTGTCTAATGCTTCTGCCTGAGCAGTGGTTCTCGGAAATCCATCAAAAATAAAACCGTTGGTATTTTTATGTTTGTTTAAATGCAAACCAATCATCCCGATTACTACTTTATCTGGCACCAATTCTCCTTTTTCGATAAATGCTTGCGCTTCTTTTCCGAGCGGAGTTTCGGCTTTTCGTTCGGCTCTTAAAATATCTCCGGTAGATAAATGTACCAGTTGAAATTTCTCAATTAATTTTTCAGATTGTGTTCCTTTTCCAGCTCCGGGAGGTCCAAATAATACAATGTTCAACATGATTTAATAGAAATTAAATGCAACGATGGCACAAATATAAATTTTTTTATCGAGCGATCATTTTTGGAAAATCATTTATTACTATTGGACGACCCAAGATAAATTTTCGAAATTATGGGTTTGATTATCTTTTTTCAAATTAGCTCTTTTATAACTATCCAGTAAAAAGGCTAAAAGATCGTAATTAAAATAAGGAACATCGTAGCCACGACTTACTTTTTTCTTGCCATTATAATAAAAAATAAAATTATAAATAGGAGCATCATCTACCATTCCATGTCCAAGAGTGTCAGGAAAATTATCAAGCCAACTATGTTGTAAAATATTTTTTAATCTTAGCAAATCGGGCGGTTTTAGCTGTCCTTCATAAAGTCCTCTATATTTTCCAGTATATGCATCTCCTAAAAAAAATATTTTTCCAGAAGAATCTATTTCTAATTTCATTCTCGGACAAGAGCCATAACATGCCGTTGCTGAAAATAATAATTTTTCAAAATTGAATTTAGTGTCATTTATTTCTGAAGAATCTATCAGTAGCAAAAAATCTTTATCATTTATTTCTTGTTTTGATGTTTCTGACAATGGCTTTATTATAAGTGTATCTTTTGTCAGTTTTGAAATCTCAAAAGGATAGTTGTCTTCATGTCTCAGAGTATCACTGGTTGTCCAGTAATATACAGTAAGTGTAAGTTTCTTTCCGCTTAATTTATAATGGCATTCATCAAAAATCATTTCATGTTCAAGAAGTGCCGTACTATCAGCAATCTTTAAATATTGTAATTGTTGTCCAATCCAAGTTTTCTTTAATAAAGCAGTTTGTCCAGAGCTTTTGTAATGAAAAAAAATTAAGGCTGTAATAAATATCAGTAAAAATCTCTTCATAATATTTACAGATTAAAAATTCAAAAAATTATTTTCCGAACAACGCTTTTAACTCGGTTGCCTCATCGGGTTTCATTTTTCCACCAAGTATCAAACTCAATTGGCGTCTGCGTAAAGCGCCTGCAAAACGCTCTTTTTCTTGCTCACTTTCTGGAATTAATTCGGGCACCGAAATCGGATTTCCCATTTGATCAACCGCCACAAATGTATAAATGGCTTCGTTGCATTTTGTTTTTATTCCGGTTACGTGATTTTCCACCCAAACATCAATAAAAACCTCCATTGCCGTTGTATAAGCGCGCGAAACTTTTGCTTCCAACGTTACAATATCTGCCAATTTTATAGGATGACTGAATGCCACGTTATTCACGGAAGCCGTTACTACTACTCGTCTGCAATGACGATGCGAAGAAATAGCAGCCGTAATATCCATCCAATGCAATAAACGTCCGCCCATTAAATTTCCAAGCGAATTAGTATCATTCGGAAGAACTATTTCGGTAGTAACAGCCAATGTTTCTTTTGCAGTTTTTGATTTCATAAAAATTATTTTTTTAATACGATGCAAAGATATTTTAAAAACGCATTCTTTCGTGTTTTTCGGGTTTGAAAATTTATTTTTTTGAGATAGCATTCTGCTGCTTAATTGTTTGTCATGCTGAAAAATGGGAAGCATCTCAGTTAGATTCTTCGCTGCGCTCAGGATGAACTGTGCTTAAAAACAAATTTATTTTTAATTATTTTGTAAATAAAATTCATTTTTCTGCCATTGCAGGTGTTACTCACTTGCAATCTACAAATGAGCAAAATTTACTTGTTGGTGAGAACACCAACAAGGGCTAAAATTCCTTAATTTACAAAGCCGTAAACCGCTATACGGTATGTTATTTAAGTGCTGGCGAGATGTATGAAAATTTTGTATCTTTGGTAAAATTTAAATTATGGAAGCATTAACTATAGAGATAATAAATCCTAAAGCAAAACGACTGATAAAGGATTTAGCGGATATGAAATTAATACATATTAGTAAATCGAATAATCAGCTTGCGGATTTCAAGAAAATACTTACTAAGTTACGTTCAAATTCTGATTCTATCCCTTCATTGGAGGATATAACAAAAGAAGTTGAACAGGTTAGGGCAAAACGATATGCTGCCAAATCAAAATAAAATTATCATTGACACGAACTTGTGGATAAGTTATTTAATTTCCAAGAATTATAAGTGGATAGATAACTTAATTATAAATCACAATTACAGATTGGTCTTTAGTCAGGAGTTGATTGATGAGTTTTTAAGTGTTGCGAAAAGACCAAAAATTAAAAAATATTTTACATCTGAGGATTTAGAAAAACTTATCAAATTATTTGATAATTATGGTTTTTATTACAAAGTAACATCAACTATTATATTGTGTAGAGATTCGAAAGATAACTTTCTTTTATCCTTAGCCAAAGATAGTAAAGCGAATTATTTATTGACTGGCGATAGTGATTTGCTTGAGCTAAAAAATGTTGGTAGAACCCAAATATTGACTGCCACAGATTTTAAAAATAAAATAAAACACGCCTTATAACATCAGCTAAATATAATGCGGGTTTCAGTATATCTGCAAGTTCCATGTCTTCTAATTGTATTTGAGTAATAGGATTTACCTGCAAGTACATCCAGCTATCAGCTTAATCTCAATCATTCTCCTAATTTTTATACACTTCAAAAATATTTTTTATAATTCCTAACATTTTCTTAATTTCAACAACCGAAATACAATCGCATCTTTGCAAAAAAAATAACATGAAAAAAATAATTTTTACAAGCATTTGTCTTTTTTTAATTGCTGCAACAGCAAAAACAAATGCGCAAAACGAAGCTCAATATAAGCTGAGCGATAA
>DATLTG010000112.1:0-7067 GCA_035533735.1 Bacteroidia bacterium | reverse complement strand
TTCGTACGATTGAATTGCTTTTGCGTAATTCCCCTGCTGTTCGTAAATATTGGCAAGCGTTTCCGTTACTATAAATTTTTCTTCCATCACACTTTGCCGCGCCATATTTACGGGAGAGTAAAAAGCTGTTTTGGGTTTTATTTTCGGATCTACTTCAAGAAATTTAGCTATTAATTCTTCTGTTATGTTATCTGTTTTTCGTTCAAAAATCAGATTACTACTTTCACTTGTCCAATGCAGCCAATCTTCAAACGAATGCTTTGTTTGAGTAAAAGCAGATTTTTTTTCTTCCTCTACTTTATCGGAACTAATTTTTTCAGTTTCCGTAGTTGTTTCTTCAAGCTGTTCTAAATTTATTTCAAACGAAGCATTGGCAGCTTCTTTCAAAATTTCCTGATCTAATTCATCTGAAACAAAAGGCTTCTCTTCAATTTGCTCTGCTTGCAGTGTATTTTTTATTTCTGCTTTAACTTCGTTATGAATTTCTAAATTACTGACAACATTTTCTTCGTTTTTTGGTGCTGTATTTTCAGGTTTTAAAGCTTTCTTTTCTTGTTCGAGTTCCACCTGATTCTGCGAAATATTTTTCTCAACAATTTTATTTTTTTTATTGATTAATTGATATAAAATGGTTCTATTTAAAGAATAAGCAGCTGTTTTTTTCAACTGAATATTGTATTGCGTATCATTATTATTATGAAGTGCTTTTAAGTAAAGCAAATGAGCTGTTTGAAAATAAGGAAATTTTTTAAGCACTTCTTCAATCTCCGCTGTGTCTTTCACAGAGAGTTGTTCAGGATATTTTAAATAGTGTTTAAATTGCTGACGATTCATTTTTTGCTCACCAATTATTTAGTGCTTTATTAAAAATATCTTCCGCTAATTGTTGATTAATTTGTGTTACCAAATCATTTTCCACAGTCGATAAATTTTGGCTGCTGGTATAATCTGCAAAACGCGAGAAACTGGCATCAAAATTTTTTGTCTTATCAAATTTATTGGTGTATTTCACTTGAACGGTAACGGTTAATCGCGTAAGCGCAGATTGATCGCCAGGTTTTATAGCCAAAGGTGCAGTTGAAAATCCGGTAATAGAACCTTCAAAATTCAAATCTCCACCTTTATCTACTAACGAAAGATGTGTTTGTTGCGAAAAATAATTTTTCAATTCTTCCGTAAAAAGTTGGCTGATTGTTGGTCCTGCTAAAGGCGCATAATTTTGAAAATATTGTATTGATATTGTTTTCGCATCAGCCGGAACACTTGCACCATTGAACGAATAGCTCATTTTGCAACCGGATGAAAGAATCAAAAAATTGACAATAAAAAATAATAAAAACTTTTTTTTAACTGAAAATTTCATGCTGCTAACTCAATTTTTTTTACTTATCGTGGATATTATATTCACTTATTTTACGATACAACGTGCGTTCAGAAATACCTAAATCTTTTGCCGCATATTTTCGTTTCCCACGATATTTTCGTAATGCTTTTTTTATTAAATCCACTTCTTTTTCTTCGATGGAAAGCGACTCTTCTTCAACCTCTTCGTGCTCGTGAAAATCAGGATTAAACGTTTTTTGTGGACGAATTTGAACGCCATTTTTATCTGCGTTAAGCGTATTCACATCATCGTAAATTTTTTGAATTAACGGAAGATGATCTCCTTTTAATTCTTCATCAGAAAAATTGTTGTTTTTTATCAAACCTAACACCACTTTTTTCAAATCTGTCAAATCTTTTTTCATATCAAACAGCACTTTATACAATAAATCGCGTTCCGAGAAATCGCCTCCTTGATTTTCTGCATTTCCCAATACCATTGGTAATCGGGAGGTTTGCGTTTGAGGCAAATATTTTAAAAGTGTATCGGCAGTTATATCTTTGTTTTTTTCGATTATCGAAATTTGTTCCGTTATATTTTTAAGCTGACGAACATTTCCGTTCCAATAATAATTGATTAATAATTGCTCGGCTTCCGGATTTAATTTAATAGTTGGCATTCTATATTTCGCTGAGAAATCGGCAGCAAATTTTCGAAAAATCAAATAAATATCATCTTTACGATCACGCAATGGTGGAATATTTATAGGAACGGTATTTAAACGATAATATAAATCTTCTCTAAACTTCCCTTTTTCAATGGCAGTAGTAATATTCACATTGGTTGCAGCAACAATACGAACATTTGTTTTGAGCACTTTCGATGAACCTACTTTTAAAAATTCACCTGTTTCTAAAACACGTAAAAGTCGTGCCTGCGTAGCAATTGGAAGCTCCGCCACTTCATCTAAAAAAATAGTGCCGCCATTGGCAACTTCAAAATAACCTTTGCGCGCCTCATGCGCTCCGGTAAACGAACCTTTTTCATGTCCGAATAATTCTGAATCAATTGTCCCTTCAGGTATTGCACCGCAGTTTACAGCAATATAAGGTCCGTGTTTACGTGTACTTAAATGATGAATAATTTGCGGAAAAACTTCTTTTCCGGTTCCACTTTCACCAGTAACCAAAACGCTTAAATCGGTTGATGCCACTTGTATAGCAATATGAATAGCTCTTTCTAAAGCTGGTGAACTACCAATGATTCCAAAGCGATTTTTTATGTCTTGTATTGTCATTTTTTCAATTTAAGATATTCCTTCTCCAAGTAATGTAGCAGGTGTGCAAGATGTAATTAACACATCCACATAATCTCCTTTTTTATAATTTCCTTTCGGAAAAACAACCACTGTGTTTTGAGAATTTCTTCCCGAAAAATGTTCTTTGGATTTTTTAGAAACACTTTCTACCAATACTTTATAGACTTTTCCTACACCAGCTTTTACCTTTTGTTCTGATGATTTTTGTTGTAAGGTTAATATTTCTGTTAATCTTCTTGATTTTATTTCTTCCGATACATCGTCCTTGTATTTTCTTTCTGCTAATGTTTTTGGTCGTTCCGAGTATTTAAACATATATGCAAAATCATATTTTGCCCATTCCATCAACGAAAGTGTATCTTGATGTTCTTCTTCTGTTTCGCTGCAAAAGCCAGAAATAATATCAGTAGAAATTCCGCAATCAGGAATTATTTTTCGGATAGCTTCAATGCGACTCATATACCATTCACGCGTATAACCTCGGTTCATCATTTCTAAAACACGCGAATTTCCCGATTGAACGGGCAAATGCACATAATTGCAAATATTTTCATGTTTAGCAATAATATGCAACACATCATCTTGCATATCTTTTGGGTGAGATGTGCTAAAACGAACACGCAACAAAGGATTTGTTAAAGCTACTTTTTCTAATAATTGAGCAAAAGTGGTGGCATTTTTTAGTTCTTCGGTAGTCGGATTATCTTTTTTTAAACCTCCACCTGTCCATAAATAGCTGTCCACATTCTGACCTAATAAAGTTACTTCGCGATAACCTTGTTCAAATAATTTTTTGGCTTCTTCCTCAATACTTTCCGGATTTCGGCTGCGCTCTCTGCCTCTTGTAAAAGGCACTACACAAAACGAACACATATTATCACAGCCGCGCGTAATGCTTATAAATGCGCTAATTCCATTGGTATCTAAACGAATCGGACTTATGTCGGCATACGTTTCATCGCGTGAAAGCAATACATTTACTGCTTTTTGTCCGCCTTCAACGGTTCCAATTAAATTTGGTAAATCGCGGTAAGCATCTGGTCCAACAACAATATCCACTAACTTTTCATCTTCCAATAATTGCGATTTCAGTCGTTCCGCCATACAACCTAAAACACCTACAATTAAATCGGGATTATTTTTTTTAATTTTTCGAAAATCTGTTAAACGTTGGCGCACTCTGTTTTCTGCGTTATCGCGAATCGCGCAAGTATTCACTAAAATAATATCTGCTTCAATATGGTTTTTAGTAGATTCAAAACCTTCTCCTACTAATATTGACGCAACAATTTCACTGTCCGAAAAGTTCATGGCACAACCATAACTTTCCAAAAAAAATTTTTTTCCGTTAGGCTTTTGAGGTAAATCTACCATCAGCGATTCGCCTTGTTTTGCTTCTTCAATAGTTTTATTGCTTCCTAAGTGCATCTCAATCTTATTTTGGAGAACAAAAGTAAGCATTTTTGATGTACGTTTTTATATGCAATTGATGAGATTCAAATTTTTGTTCCGGTCGATAAATGCTCTTATTATATCGGTGTTTTCTGTCGGATGGTATAATTACTAACTCATGTTACGCATGAGCATATTTAGTCTCTTGCATATTTTTAATTTGACATAGTTCTTTGAAAGCAGCTTTAATAGCAGCAAGGTATAAAAAGATTTTAATCTGACAAAAGAAAATTGGATTTTGGAGGTTAGTTATAGATTATTGGGTAATAACAGATAGATTTAACTGATTAAATTTTTCGTTTTTAAAGAGAGTGTCATTCCAAACTTGATTTGGAATCTGCGCGAGGGGCATTCTATAATTATTTTTTCTTAATTTCTTTTTCCTTGACGAAAAAGAAACAAAAAATCAAGAAAGCATAAATGCTTACACACAAGCTACTCGGCATCGTATGCTTTCATTCCCAACGCGCGTTTTCAATTATCAATTTACTTTATGATAACTATTTTATCTGCTTTCACAAGATTCCCTGCTGCATCTATGATTCGATATAAATAAATACCTTTTGCTTTATCGCTTAAATCAATTTGTGTTTACTAGGAGTTGAAGGTTGAAAAAAATATTTTTTCGCCTAACATATTATATACTTCCACTTTTAACGGCTCAAAATTATTTTTTTGGGCGATGGTAAAAATACCATTACTTGGATTTGGATATACGCTTATTTGCTTTGCATCGCTTAATTCGTTTATTCCCGTTAATCCTGTTACTTTACGGATGCGATTATTCCAAGTATCAGCGATATACATATTTCCATTTGCACCAATAGTTACTGCATAAGGCCAACCAATTTTTGCTGAGGTTGCAGATCCTCCATCTCCACTAAAACCATAAATTCCGGTTCCTGCAACGGTACTTATAATACCGGAAATATTTACTTTACGAATGCGAACATTATTATAATCTGCAATATAAATATTTCCAGAAGCATCAGCATATACTGACATAGGAACATTTAATCTTGCTAAAGTTGCAACTCCTCTATCGCCTGAAAAGCCAGAAGTGCCAGTTCCTGCGAAGCTACTTATAACACCAGAAGTATTTACTTTGCGAATAAGGTTATTATTAGCGTCTGCAATATAAATATTCCCTGAATCATCCAATGTTACCCCCGAAGGTCCATTTAATTCTGCTGCAGTTGCTTGTCCTCCATCTCCACTATAACCGGCAGTTCCATTACCAACTATAGTACTTATGATACCAGATGTATTTATTTTTCGAATGCAATTATTACGATAATCTGCAAAATAAATATTTCCAAAAGCATCTATGTACAATCCCATTGGCGCATTTAATTGAGCTGCTGTTGCAGGTCCTCCATCTCCACTATAACCAGCAGTAACAATATTACCTGCAATGGTATTTATAACACCGGAAGTATTTATCTTACGAATACAATTATCTGTGTTATCTGAAAAATAAACATTTCCTGTGTCATCAACAGCAATTCCATAAGGTTCAGTTATTTCTGCTTCCGTTGCGGGTCCATAATCACCGGAATAACCAGTCATGCCATTACCTGCTATAGTACTTATAACTCCAGAAGAATTTACCTTACGAATTCTATGATTTTGTGTATCTGTAAAATAGATATTTCCGAAAGCATCAACAGCAACACCTAATGGTTTTCCTAGTTCCGCTGCGGTTGCTTGTCCTCCATCACCAGAAAAGCCTTGAATACTATCTCCCGCAATAGTATTTATTATTTGCGCTTCACTTATTTGGCAAATGAATATGAACGCAATTACAATACTAAATCTAAGTATTCGAGTAGCGATTTTTGTTTGTTTTGTTTTCATGATAAATGATTTTACTATTTACAATAAACAAAGCTAATGTATTTTTTTACAAACTTCCAATCATCTTTTCGGGTTTTACCCAATCATTAAATTGTTGATCGGTAAGTAGTCCTAAATCAATAGCAGCCTTACGAAGCGTTAATCCTTCTTTGTGTGCTTTTTTAGCAATTTTAGCAGCATTTTCATAACCGATATGTGTATTCAATGCCGTTACTAACATCAATGAATTTTCTAAATTGTGTTGTATTCTTTCGTGATTCGGCTCTATTCCAACAGCGCAATGCTCGTTAAATGAATGACATGCATCGCCTATTAATCGTGCCGACATCAACAAGTTAAAAATCATAACGGGTTTAAAAACATTCAATTCAAATTGTCCGTAAAGTCCGCCAACGGTAATGGCAGCATCGTTTCCAATAACTTGCGCGCTCACCATTGTCATGGCTTCACATTGTGTTGGATTTACTTTTCCAGGCATAATAGAGGAACCAGGTTCGTTTTCA
Organism: Bacteroidia bacterium; assembly: GCA_035533735.1. Classification (GTDB taxonomy): domain Bacteria; phylum Bacteroidota; class Bacteroidia; order DATLTG01; family DATLTG01; genus DATLTG01. The sequence goes on along the minus strand of DATLTG010000112.1, from coordinate 613 downwards.
GGAATAAATATTTCGCCAATTCCACAACGTGGTCCGGAAGCCAATAAACGAATATCATTAGCAATTTTCATCAAACTTACAGCAATGGTTTTTAAAGCACCCGAAGTTTCTACAATGGCATCGTGGGCAGCAAGCGATTCAAATTTATTTTCAGCAGTTACAAAAGGATGACCTGAAAGTTCGGCAATTTTTTTAGCTACCAACACATCGTAACCATTTGGAGTATTTAATCCCGTGCCAACGGCAGAACCTCCCAAAGCCAATTCCGATAAATGTTTTAGCGTGTTTTTCAACGCTCTGATTCCGTGTTCCAATTGCGAAACATATCCCGAAAATTCCTGTCCGAGCGTTAATGGCGTTGCATCCATTAAATGCGTACGTCCAATTTTCACAATGCTTTTGAAAGCTTTTGCTTTTTTATCGAGCGTATTTTTCAACAATTCCATATTCGGAATGGTATTTTCTACAATTAATTTATACGCTGCAATGTGCATAGCTGTAGGAAATGTATCATTTGACGATTGTGATTTATTTACATCATCATTCGGGTGAATAGCTTTTTTTTCGTCCATAAGTTTTCCGCCCAACAAAACGTGTGCACGATTGGCAACCA
>DATLTG010000111.1:0-12444 GCA_035533735.1 Bacteroidia bacterium | reverse complement strand
CAAAAGCGGGAACGGTATTTCCCCAAACCGAAAATATTTTTTTTCGGAAAGCCGCAGCAATGTGCATTAAACCTGTATCGTGCGTTATTACAGCATTTGCTTGTTGTATCAACGAAGCAGATTGAGAAATAGAATATTTTCCGCAAGCATTAAAAATAATATTTCCACACGCTTTTTCAATCAAATTGGCTTTTTCCACATCTGCTTTTCCGCCCAATAAAATAATCGGCTGATTTATTTTTTTGCAAATAGAAATTATTTTTTCGGCTGGCAATTGTTTGGTAAAATGTTTCGCGCCAATTACAAAAGCTATAAAACTTTTATTGTGTGTGCTTGGCAGCGATGAAAGAGAAATTTTTTCTTCCTCAGCAATAAAATAATCCAATCCTTTTTGATCGTTTTTAATACCTAATTTTTCAACCGTTTTTAAATAACGTTCAACGATGTGAATTTTCGGCAAAAAATTCAGTTTCAAATTCACCAACAACCACTTTTCTATATTTAATTTATCAATTGTAAATGCTTTTACTTTCAATTGTCTTTTTACGCCAAACGACCGTAAATTATGATGCAAATCAATAATATAATCGAATTTTTCCTGCTTCAATAGTTCAATAATTTCAGAAATATTTTTTTCGATAACGTGAATTTTACTGAGATATGGATTGTGTTGTAATACTTCTCGAAAATTATTTTTTGTCAGAAAATGAATTTCGACCTCTTTCATTTGCTGTTTTAAACAGCGAATAACGGGCGTTGTGAGCACAATATCGCCAATAGAACTAAACCGAATGATGAGAATTTTTGTCAAGCAAAAAAAATATTTTTCAGAACAAAATTAAAATTAAAAAGCGAGTGAGCAGCATTTTATTTACACCATTTCAATAAACCGAATTTAGTACATTTGCTACATGATTTTTACCGATACGCACACACATTTGTACGCAAAAGAATTTGACATTGACAGAAATCAACTGATTGAAAATGCCATCCAAAAAGGTGTGCAACGTTTTTTTTTACCCAATATCGATAGTACTTTTATTACCGATTTATTGCAATTGAAAAATAATTTTCCAGAGAATTGTTTTCCGATGATAGGCTTGCATCCGTGTTCTGTAAACGAAAATTACGTACAAGAATTAGCTATTGCTGCAAATTATTTATCAAAAGAAAAATTTATTGCTATTGGCGAAATTGGCATTGATTTGTATTGGGACAAAACTTTTTTTTCGCAACAACAATTTGCATTTCGAACACAAATTGAATGGGCAAAAAAATGGAATTTACCCATTGTCATCCATTCCCGAAATTCTTTTGATGAAGTATATGAAATTCTTTCAGAAACCAATGATAACAAGCTAAAAGGAATTTTCCATTGTTTTTCAGGAAACGTTGAACAAGCAAAAAAAATCATCGCTTTAGGCAATTTCAAATTGGGAATTGGTGGCGTTTTAACATTTAAAAATTCGGGCTTAGATAATGTGGTAAAGGAAATTGATTTAGAACATTTAGTCCTTGAAACTGACGCGCCTTATTTGGCGCCTACACCGCACAGAGGGAAACGCAATGAACCTTCTTATTTAGTTTTAATTGCTGAAAAATTAGCTGCCATAAAAAATTGTTCTGTGGAAGAAATAGCGGAAATCACGACACAAAATTCAAAAATAATTTTTGGAATATGAAAAATAAATCGGCACACATTCTTTTAATTTATACCGGTGGAACCATTGGTATGATGCAAGATTTTAAAAGTGGACATTTAAAATCATTCGACTTCAAACATCTTTCAGATCAAATTCCGGAGTTGGAAAAATTAGATGCACAACTGTCATCTGTTTCATTTGAAAAACCAATTGATTCATCTAATATGCAGCCCGAAAATTGGGTGCAAATAGCAAAAATCATCGAAAAAAATTATTCCAAATTTGATGGATTTGTTATTCTGCATGGCTCAGATACGATGTCTTTTACGGCTTCGGCACTCAGTTTTATGTTAGAAAATTTAGCCAAACCGGTAATTTTAACCGGCTCACAATTACCAATCGGAACGATTCGTACTGACGGAAAAGAAAATCTGATTACCGCCATTGAATTGGCTTCTGCCAAACAAAACGGCAAACCAATTATTACGGAAGTTTGTATTTATTTTGAATTTCAATTGTATCGCGGCAACCGCACACATAAATTTAATTCTGAAGATTTTGAAGCCTTCCGTTCGCCTAATTATCCAGTTTTAGCAAATGCGGGCGTTCACATTCAGTATAATTTTTCGGCTTTACTAAAACCAAACGGAAAGCCTTTTAAAGTAAACACCCAATTAGATAATCGCATTTTGATTCTCACCCTTTTTCCTGGGATTTCAATAGAAGTTATAAAAAATAGTTTGCACCAAAAAAATGTAAAAGCCATTATTTTGGAAACATTTGGTGCTGGAAATGCTTCTACGGAAAAAAAGTTTTTGAACGAACTAAAACACGCCATCGAATCTGGAAAAATTATTTTAAATATTTCGCAATGCGCTTCCGGAAGTGTTATTCAAGGGAAATACGAAACAAGTACTTATTTGGCTAAAATAGGCGTTATCAGCGGCAAAGACATGACCATTGAAACGGCAATTACCAAACTGATGTTTTTGCTTGGGAAAAATAAATCCAATCAGGATAGTAAGAAAGAATTACAAAAAAACCTTCGCGGAGAAATAACTGTTTGAAATAAATTGACAATTGATAATGGGAAATTGAAAATTCGAATAAATTAATAAATTTAAGAAAATGTTTTTAAAAATTAATTTCAAATACACACTCTTAATAGTAGCTTTTGTATTTTTCGAATGCGGTTGTAAAAGTGTTACAAAAAATGAAAATCAAACAACAAAATCAGATTCTACAAGCACCCAAAATTCGAGTTTAAAAAATACAACTAATGGACATATTGTTACGCTTACAGATTTATATCATGATTTTGTAAATTTAGCGACTACTATTAAATCGCACAATCTATCTGATGATTATTATGACAAAGCTGTTAAAGCTCTTAAAAGCAAAAATTATACAAACGCTTTTAATTACCTCACTTCAGCCATTCAAGTTGATTCAAATAACTCAGGAGCTTATTGTTTTCGAGCAATTATAAGAACATTTTTAAAAAATAGTGAGGCAGATTCAAAAGCTATTTTGTCAGATTTTAATATGGCTCTAAAACTAAATCCAAAATTTATTTTAGGATATCATTACATTTCATATTACAAATGGAATTATATGCATGATTCGATTGGAGCATTGAAAGACGAAACAATAGCAGTTGATTTGGATACAACTAATGTTAGAACTCTTAACCAGCGGTTCGTTATGAGGAGAGAAATGCATGATTATAAAGGTGCTATTGAAGACATTGATGCAATAATTCGCTTAAACCCCAATTCCTCTAACTATAGATATAGAGGTATAGTAAAAGGTTTTATGCATAATTATGCAGGTGCAATAATTGATTATTCAAAAGCAATCGAATTAAATAAGCAGGATACCGCTTCTTATTATAATCGAGCATTAGTAGAAGCTGTTCTTCAGGATTATAGTAAAGCAATGTTAGATTTTTCAAAAGCGATTGAAAACGATCCAAATATGGGATTAGCTTATATGTATAGAGGAGAAGTTCAAGTTCTCATTGGAAAAAAAGATAAAGGATGTGAAGATTTGTATAAAGCACAAGAATTAGGGGTTCAAAAAGCTGCTGCTGAAATTTCAAAATTTAATTGTAGTTTGAATAAATAATATTTGTTTCAAAAAAATAATTTTCAAATCGGCATAGGATTTATTGTAATTTTTTTTCGAGCTAAAGACGTAAGGAAAATCGGGAAGTTCTGAGCCTGAGAAGAAATCACGCGATTTTTTTCTTTATGAAGTAAAAAATGAAACAATGAATTCAAGCCTTGAACTTTTTGTAACTTTTTGTTTCAAGATAAAAAGTTATTGAAAGAAAAAAATTACACCAGTTATCGCTCAGATTCTAAACTTTTTAAACCCTAAAGGTTTTAAAAACCTTTAGGGTTTTGTTCGCGAAAAAAATAATTTTTCGAATATTTTTTAAAAAGGGCATTTTATGGTTTTCTTTAGCTTTCAAGCAAAATTTTTAGCGCGGGATTTATAGTAAGCAAGCCATGTTTGAGTTCGCTTTTCGCGAACGAGTTTGGCTGCGTGAAAAAACTTTGCGTAGAAATCGCAGAAAAATATAAACAGCCTTGACTTTTTTCTACGCTTTTTGTGTCAAGACAAAAAGCGAAAAAGAAAATCAATTTATTTTGTTCTTACGGAACAGAACTCATTCAAATAATTGGCACGAAATAAATAATTTCTCATTCATTCTTTCTTGTTAAATTTGTAAAAAATATTTTTTTAAATGGCATTAAATTGGAACGAAATAAAAGAACGGGCAATTCAATTTTCCAAAGAATGGGAAAATGATTTTAATGAAGATGCGGAAGCAAAATCATTTATGGATGCCTTCTTTAATGTGTTTGGCGTGCCTCGCAGAAGAGTTGCTACTTTCGAAATCAATATAAAAAAAGAAGATGGAAAACAAGGTTTTATTGATTTGTTGTGGAAAGGAACTATTTTAATTGAGTTTAAATCGCGCGGCAAAGATTTAGATAAAGCACATCAACAAGCAAAAGATTATTTTTCTGGATTAAAAGATCACGAATTACCTAAATACATTTTGGTTTCTGACTTTGCGAGATTTCGTTTGTACGACCTTGAAGAAGGAACAACAATTGAATTTAAACTGAACGAACTTGTAAAAAATGTTCAACATTTCGGGTTCATTTCCGGTTATAAAAAAAAGATTTTTCACGACCAAGATCCTGCCAATATAAAAGCGGCAGAATTAATGGGAAAACTCCACGACCGTTTAAAAGAAAATGGGTATGATACCCATCAATTAGAAGTTTATTTAGTTCGACTTTTATTTTGTTTGTTTGCCGAAGACACTACTATTTTTAGCCCGCAACAATTTCAGGATTATATTGAGCAACGTACTAATATTGACGGTAGCGACCTTGCTTCAAAACTGCAAGAATTATTTCAGGTGCTAAATACAGCCAAAGAAAAACGGTTTAAAAACTTGGATGAACAATTGGCAGATTTTCCGTATGTAAACGGAAAATTATTTGAAGAACAATTACTGATTGCAGGTTTTGACAGCAAAATGCGACAAGCATTGTTAGATTGTTGTTATTTAGATTGGAGCAAAATATCTCCTGCCATTTTTGGCTCGATGTTTCAAAGTGTTATGAAACCGACCGAACGTAGAAATTTGGGCGCACATTATACCAGCGAAAAAAATATTTTAAAACTTATTAAGCCATTATTTCTGGATGAACTTTGGAAAGAATTCGAATCTGTAAAAGAAAATAAAAATAAACTTCAAGAATTTCACAAAAAAATAAGCACCCTAAAATTTCTTGATCCTGCTTGTGGTTGCGGAAACTTTCTGGTAATTACTTACAGAGAATTGCGGAAGTTAGAATTGGAAATAATAAAAACACTTTTATTTAAACACGATAAAATCAGAAGAGAAGTTGCATCAGAAGCACAAATTAATATCTCCCAAATTGCAAAATTAGATGTAGATCAATTTTATGGAATTGAATACGAAGAATTTCCCGCTCGTATTGCCGAAGTGGCGATGTGGTTAGTTGATCACCAAATGAACATGGCTATTAGTGCCGAATTTGGGCAATACTATGTTCGTTTGCCATTAAAAAAAGCAGCAACAATTGTACACGGAAATGCTTTACAAATTGATTGGCAAAGTTTGCTAAAGCTTGATGGAAAGAATTATGATTTTATTTCCAACCAATTAATTGTTTCCGTAGCAGAACCAATTACGCATTACGAAATTTTAAATATTAAAACACAAAAACTTACAAAAGAAAAAGCAGTTTCGAAAACACAAAATAATGATGAAACAACTTTTAATTATATTATAGGTAATCCGCCTTTTAGCGGAGCTAAAATAATGAAACAACATCAGCGCGATGAAATTATTAAAGAGTTTGATAACAGCAAAGGAAGCGGCTTGCTTGATTATGTTGCAGGTTGGTATATAAAAGCCGCAAAATATATTCAAAATACAAAAATTAAAGTGGCATTTGTTTCTACTAATTCTATTGTACAAGGCGAGCAAACAGCTATACTTTGGGGACAATTAATAAAAAACTACAACATCAAAATTCACTTTGCACACCGCACTTTTAAATGGAGTAACGAAGCCAAAGGAAATGCGGCTGTTTATTGTGTAATTATTGGTTTCGCTAATTTTGATTCGCAAAACAAAATTATTTTTGAGTACGATGATATTAAAGGCGAAGCTCACGAAATAAAAGCAAAAAATATAAATCCTTATTTAGTTGATGCGAAAAATATTTTTATTGAAAAAAGAAGAAAACCTTTGTGCAAAGTTCCTGAAATTTCATTTGGTAGTATGCCAAATGATGGCGGATATTTATTATTAAATGACGATGAAAAAAAATCAATATGCAAGGTTGATAAAATTTTTGCGAAATTTATAAAACCATTAGTTAGTGGACAAGAGTTTTTAAATGGCGAAAAGAAATGGTGTTTATGGTTAGAAGATTTTAATCCTTCAGAAATTGACAAAAGTCCTGAACTAATAAGAAGAATAAAAATTGTAAAAAAAATAAGAGAAGACAGTAACAGAGAAGCAACAAAAAAACTTGCATTATTTCCCTATCAATTTGGAGAAATTAGACAACCTAAATCAGATTATATATTTATACCTCTTACTTCATCTGAAAATCGAAAAACTATCCCAATGGGATTTTTCAGTAAAGAAGTTATTGCCAATAATACTGGAAGTGTAATTGCAAACGCAACACTTTACCATTTTGGCGTATTGCAATCATCAATGCATATAGCTTGGGTAAAATCTGTTTGTGGAAGATTAAAAAGTGATTTTAGATATTCAAATGAAATCGTTTATAATAATTATCCTTGGCCAGAAAGCATTACAGATAAACAAACAAAAGCTATTGAATTAGCTGCCCAAAAAGTATTAGATGCTCGCAATAATTTTGCAGATAGTTCATTAGCCACATTATACGATACTGTAAAAATGCCTTCAATTTTAGTAAAAGCACATTTAGCTTTAGATAAATTAGTAGATGCCGCTTACAGCAGACAATCTTTTAGTAACGAAGCTAAACGTTTGGAGTTTTTATTTGAACTTTACGAAAAATATACAGCAGACTTATTTACTAAAGAGAATACAAAAAAGAAAAAATAATAGCAAAAAAATATTTTTTAAGTTGACAAACCAAGAAGCTTTTTATTGCAATAGTTTAGAAGAATATTCGCGTTACAAAACGCGCGTAGTAAACATTGGCGATGTTCCACTTGGTGGCGAAAATCCTATTCGTGTACAATCTATGACCACCACCGATACGATGAACACGCTGGCAACGGTTGAACAATCTATTCGTATGATTGAAGCTGGTTGCGAATATGTTCGGATTACAGCTCCGAGTATAAACGAAGCAAAAAATCTGGAGAATATAAAAAAGGAATTGCGTAAACGTGGTTATAAAACACCACTTATTGCAGATATTCATTTTACGCCAAACGCGGCAGAGCTTGCTGCGCGTATTGTTGAGAAAGTGCGTGTGAATCCTGGAAATTATGCCGACAAGAAAAAATTTGAACAAATTGATTATTCTGATGCTACTTATGAAGCCGAATTAGAACGCATTCGCGAACGTTTTACGCCACTCGTAAAAATTTGTAAAGAGTACGGAACTGCAATGCGAATCGGCACTAATCATGGTTCTTTGAGCGATCGCATTATGAGTCGTTATGGCGATTCTCCACTCGGAATGGTGGAATCAGCGTTGGAATTTTTACGCATCTGCGAAGAAAATAATTATTACCAAATTGTTCTTTCTATGAAAGCGAGTAACCCGCAAGTAATGGTGCAAGCTTATCGTTTGTTGGTAAAAAAAATGAACGAAACCGGACGGAATTATCCGTTGCATTTAGGCGTTACCGAAGCCGGAGAAGGTGAAGACGGACGGATAAAATCGGCTATTGGAATTGGCACTTTATTAGAAGATGGTTTGGGAGATACCATTCGTGTTTCATTAACGGAAGAACCTGAATTTGAAATTCCGGTGGCGAAATTATTGGTAAAAAAGCAAATGAAATTTGCAACTAAAATGCCTAATGAAAAAATTATTTTAGAAAATAAATTACCTTATTCTCCTTACGATTACAAACGCAGAGAAACAGATTTTGTGAATAATATTGGCGGACATAATGTGCCACGCGTAATTGCTGATTTCAGTAACAAAAAAAATATTTCAGCCGCTAATTTATTTGCAGTAGGATACAATTATTCGGTGCCACTCGACAAATGGAATTTGAGCGATCAAGCTTGTGATTATATTTATTTGGGTGATACCGAAATTGATTTTAAAATTCCCGGAACACTTGGATTAATCTATAATTACGACACATGGAAAAAGGTAAAAGACAAAACAAATGCCTTTCCATTGTTTGATTCAAAAAATTATTTTTCAGCTACCGAAAAATCATCGGAAATAAATTTTCTGAAAATAAATTCGGCAAATCAATTTCAAAAATTAGACGATAAAACTGTGTTTATTTTTGATGCTGAAAATAGAAATGAACAGCGTAAAATGTTTATAGAACTCGCCAATTCAGAAAAAATAAATTTTAAAAATACGCCTGTTATCATTAAATACAATTACAAAAATTTAAGCGAAGAAGAATTTCAATTATATGCTTCAACCGATGCCGGTGCTTTATTTTTAGATGGTTTTGGCGATGGTATTTGGCTGGATGCAGATGAAAATATTTCACCAAAATTAATTAACGCAACTGCTTTCGGAATTTTGCAAGCTACGCGAACACGTATTTCTAAAACAGAATATATTTCTTGCCCTTCTTGCGGACGAACATTGTTTGATTTGCAAGAAACAACGGCAAAAATTCGTTCACGCACCGATCATTTAAAAGGTGTAAAAATTGGCATTATGGGTTGCATCGTAAATGGTCCGGGCGAAATGGCAGATGCCGATTACGGTTATGTAGGAACAGGTGTCGGAAAAATTACGCTTTACAAAGGCAAAGAAGTAGTGCAGCGCAGTATCGCCTCTGACAAAGCAGTAGATGCACTGATTGAACTCATCAAGCAACACGGAGATTGGGTAGAAAAAAAGGATGTACTTTAATTTTTTTTTCGACTTATTTTCTGAACTCTCAACTCAATACTTTTCTTACTTTTACGAAGTAATTTCGTTGCTATGTTAGTTTTCCGATTACTCAAAGAAAGTATTTTGTTCGCGTTAAACGCTTTGGTGTCCAATAAACTCCGAACATTTTTATCTTTATTAGGAATTACCATTGGCATTTTTGCTATCATTTCCGTTTTTACTGTTGTTGATTCGCTCGAAAATAGTTTACGCACAAGTGTTGCCTCATTAGGCGATGATGTAGTTTATGTGCAAAAATGGCCTTGGACATTTGGACCGGATTATCCTTGGTGGAAATACATGGATCGCCCACAACCAACTACCGAAGAACTTTCTGAAATACAACGCAGATGCCAAAATGCGGCAGCAATGGCTTATGAAGCTACTTTTTCAAAAACCGTTCAGTATCACGATAATAGTATGGATAATGTTAGTTTGGCGGCTATTTCAGATAATTTCAATGATGTGAAAAAGTTAGAAATTAACGATGGACGCTATTTTTCGGAAGCAGAATTTGCAAGCGGAAAAAATATTGCATTGATTGGTGATGCTATTGTTCAAGGACTTTTTTCGGGAGAAAATCCGATTGGAAAAGAAATAGAAGTAATGGGCAGGAAACTCACAATTGTTGGCACATTAAAAAAACAAGGCGAAAGTATGATTGGCGAAACCGTTGATAACAATGTGTTTGTCCCAGTTAATTTTGCGCGTAATATTGTGGATATGCGAAAAGATCAGTCAAATCCTACCATTTTAGTAAAAGCAAAAACAGGAATTACCAACGCGCAATTAATAGATGAACTTACCGGAATCATGCGCTCTATAAGAAAATTACAACCTTTGGCAGATGATGATTTTGCACTAAACCAAACAAGTATGCTGTCGAAACAGTTTGACGGATTGTTTGGAATTGTCGGAATTATTGGCTGGATAATTGGCGGATTTGCCATATTAGTAGGCGGTTTCGGAATTGCTAACATTATGTTTGTTTCGGTAAAAGAACGCACCAATATTATTGGAATTCAAAAATCATTAGGTGCGAAAAATTATTTTATTCTATTGCAATTTTTAACTGAATCAGTTGTATTATCCTTTATTGGCGGACTGTTAGGACTTGTTATTATTTACATCGCCATTTTATTTATCGGTGATTCATTTGGAATGACATTAGTTTTAAGCAGTTCAAATATAATTTTAGGCTTAACTATTTCGATATTGATTGGCGTAATTTCTGGATTTATTCCAGCTTACGGAGCTTCACAATTAGATCCTGTAGAAGCAATTAGAAGCAATTAAAAAAAATTTCAAATGGCATTTTCTTCTACCATAAAAAAAAGACCGATTTTACTAAGCATCGTTTGCATCATTTCTTACGCTTGGATTGCTGTTGCATTTCCCAGTATTTTTTCGCCTGCCGTAAAAAAAATAAGTGAGTGGCTGCCAGCCGTTCTCGGAATAATTTTAGCCGCCAATTTTATGTCTATTGTTGGCATTTGGCACTTTAAACAATGGGGTGTAGAAATGTATGTTATTTCTTTTTTCGCGAAACAAATAGTGTATATTTTAATAGATGATATTAGTATAATTAGTATTTGTTTGTCTGCCGTTTTTATAATTTGCTTTTTAATTTATTACAAACAAATGGACAAAAATTTATAATCAAAAAAATAAAATGCACTTCGATTTAAAACAAATAGCCAGCGTTTCCATGATTCTTTTTGCAGTAATAGATATTTTAGGATCTATTCCTGTAATCATTGATTTACGTAATAAAATGGGGCACATTCACTCCGCAAAAATTACACTTATTTCAGGTGGTATTATGATTGTTTTTTTATTTCTCGGACAATCTATTTTAGATTTAATTGGCATTGATGTACACGCTTTTGCGATTGCTGGAGCCATTATTATTTTTTTGCTGGGAATGGAAATGATTTTAGGAATTCGCATTTATAAAGACGATGCACCTGCTGTGGCAAGTGTTGTTCCTATTGCTTTTCCGCTAATTGCCGGAACTGGAACTATGACTACATTACTTTCTTTAAAAGCTGAATTCAGCACCGAAAATATTATAGCAGGTATCTTAATCAACCTCGTTTTTGTGTACGCAGTTTTAAAAACAACCGGACGATTAGAACGTATTTTGGGTCCCGGAGGAATAGCCATTTTGCGAAAAGTTTTTGGAATTGTTTTATTGGCAATTGCCATTAAACTATTTGCTACCAACGCAGGATTAAAATTATAATTCGGATTAAAAAGATTTCTTCCGAAAAGAACTATTTTTAGCATCCACTTTTTTACTATTTTTGACAACACAAAAACTGATACATCATGAACTCAATCATCCTACACACACACATAATTGTTGTAACAATTTTCTTCCTTATTTATCTGATAAAAACATTTTTGTTGCTAAGTAATGCGAAAGAAAAATTAGCTTCATTTATCAAAAAAACAAAAATTTTAGAAATGGTAGTAAGCGTTCTATTCCTTATTACTGGCGGTATTTTATTGGTTTCGCTTCCGCAGATAAATACATTTATGATTCTGAAATTGGTAGCTATTTTTGCTTCTATTCCAATTGCCATTATTGGTTATAAAAAAGGAAATAAATTATTGGCTACACTTGCATTTTTATTAATTGTGGCTGCTTATGGTTTGGCTGAAATGAGTGCAAAATCTCCATCTGTTGTCGCGAGTACTTCTGTTGACGGAAAAGAACTTTATACAAATAATTGTGTAAAATGTCATGGAACAGACGGAAAAGCAGGCGTTATGGGCGCTGCCGATTTATCTGCACTTCAAGCAGATAATGCCTCGATTATTAATACCATTAAAAATGGGAAAAATTCCATGCCGGCTTATGGTGGTAATTTATCAGATGCACAAATTAAAGCACTTTCAGACTACGTTGCTACATTAAAAAAATAATTTTCCCCCTTGTTTGATACCGCTTTACAACAAGAAACAGCCGTTCTTATCGGTCTGATTAATAGAGAACAAAACGAAACTCAAGTTCAAGAGTATTTGGAAGAATTGGCTTTTTTAATTGAAACTGCCGGAGTAAAACCACTCAAAAAATTTACGCAAAATTTACAAAAACCTGACCCAAGAACTTTTATAGGTTCTGGAAAAACAGCGCAAATAAAAGATTACAT
>DATLTG010000110.1:0-7278 GCA_035533735.1 Bacteroidia bacterium | reverse complement strand
TCTTCCCAATAAAAGGAGCAAATGATACCAATAAATGAGCAGCAATAATGTACAGCGAATAACGTGTAATGCTTACGGAATCAAAGGTTTCAATGCCTGACAAAGTAAAATAATAGGCAACGAGAAATACGAGAACGCAGCTTTGAAAAATTATTTTTTGAACAAGCGAATGTTTTTTCGATTCCGAAAATAAAGCAGCCGCAAAAAATAAACACAAGCCTAATTCGCTACACAAAAGTATTTTATCAAGAATGAAATAATGCTTATTTCCATCCAGCCAATCCACGCGAGTGAAGTGAATTAAAATGCTTGTGCCGATAATTGCACATAAAATAGTGAGCGGAAACCGCTTTGCCGTTTTGATGACTTTGTCAATCAATAACTCAATACTTGGAAGTTTGAACATTATTTAGGATTTAAGTTTACTTAATCATAACGCCTTTTTTGTGAAGAATAGGAACGGTAACTAAATTTTCTTCTTGAATGCTTTCTGCTAAAAAAATATATTTTTTATCGTACAACGTTTTGTTAATGTAAAAGCTAAGTAAATACTCGTTATTTAAACCAAAAAGAGGTTCAACAATCGGTTCAATTTTAATGGCGTTTTGTGCCGGAACAATTTCAAAAAAATGACGCAGCGTAGAAGTTTTCACTTCTTCTCCGTTATAATGCCCGTAACCTTTTGAAGTAACTAAAACTTGAGTGATGTCGTCATTTTTTAAATTCAACAAGTAAATATTCCAAATCGTTTCGTTCAACTCGTTTTTTTCTTTCACAACAGCTAACGCAATGTCTTTTACAAGTGGTGGATGAATGTCTTTTTTCACTAAATAGAAACTAAGATTAATAAAATAATTCTACCAAAAATATTTTTTCATATACAAAAGAACGAAAAAATAAGCAATGAAAACAGAACAAATTAGCCGTAACTTCGCCTTCGTATTTTTTAAAAATGAGAATAAAGAGTAGATGAAAAAAAAATTATTAAAAATTTCTTTTGCGATGTGTTTCCTGTTTGGTTTTTTGAAAACAGGCAGCAGCGAAAACGAAAAAGCTATTTTAACTGAAAAAAATAAAGCAGAAATTACGTGTCAGGAAATTGTGCAAAAGATGTTTCAAGCAGTAAAAAAAATAAGCACCTTGCGTTATGATATGAAAGCGATGGAACGTATTGACGGAAAAATGATAGCTTCACAAGCATCCATAAAATTAGCTGTTTCTCCTCTAAAATTATATTCTAAAAATCCAGTAACAGGACGAGAAATTTTATGGGTAACAGGCGAAAACAATGGCGAAGCAATCATTGATCCAAATTCTTTTCCATATTTTGATTTGAATTTAGATCCGTATGGAAATTTAATGCGACACAATCAACATCACACCATTTTTGAAATTGGATTTTCTTATATGACAAATACGATTAAAGGCTTTGTAAATAAATCTGAAAATAATATTGACAAATATTTTCAGCTTTCCGGAAGCATTATTTTTTCAAATAAAATTTGTTATGTTGTTAATATTAATTATCCGAAGTTTACATATATAAATTATACCGTGCAAAAAGGTGAAACAATTACATCAATTGCTCGAAAATTAAATGTGAGTGAATACGAAATTTTACAAAAAAATAATTTTTCAGATTATAATATTACAATGAAAGAAGGGGAAATTATAGAGGTTCCAAGCAACTACTCCAGTAAAAGTATTTTGTATATTGATGAAAATACGTTTTTACCATTACTTGTACAAATATATGATGATAAAGGATTGTTTGAACAATACGAATATCATAATGTAGAAATTAATCCATTTATCTCGCCTGACGAATTCACAAAAAAATATTCGAAATACCATTTTTAAAAAAGCGTTTTATGTCGCAAAAAATAAATATTTATACAGATGGCTCTTCACGCGGAAATCCTGGTCCTGGAGGTTATGCCGCTATTTTAATTTCAGGAAATCATCGCAAAGAAATTTCGCAAGGATTCAAATACACTACCAATAATCGAATGGAATTACTCAGCGTAATTGCGGCTTTAGAAGCGTTGAAAAAAGAAAAGCAAGAGGTGGTAATTTATTCAGATTCCAAATATGTGGTGGATGCGATTACAAAAGGTTGGGTATTTGCTTGGGAGAAAAAAAAATTTTCGGGCAAAAAAAATTCGGATTTATGGATGCGTTTCTTGAAAGTTTATCCGAAGCATAAAACACAATTTGTTTGGGTAAAAGGGCACGCAGATACTGCCGAAAATAACAGATGTGATGAATTAGCCGTTGCTGCTGCACAAAGCAAACATTTGTTATCAGACAGTGTTTACGAAAACGCTGAAAAATAATTTTTAAATATTTTCGTCTGCCGTTGGACCGTAAATTGCTGGAAGCGGAACATCCAATAAGCGCAAGTAAACACTTAATTGTCCGCGATGATGAACAATATGATTCATCGCTATTCCACGCACAACTGCTATTCGCGGCATAGTAAAAAATATTTTTTCGCCATTTCGCAAAGTCCATGATTCCATAAAATGTGCATCGCTTGATTTTTCAATTTCTGCTAAGGCAGTTTTCGAATTTTTATCTAATAAAGTAATCAATTCTTCAGTAGAATTAATTTTAGGTGGATGCGGATAATTACTTGCAAAATCAAGTTCGTTTTTCGTTAAAGCGTGAGAAACCCAAGCAGGAAGATCCGCAATATGTGTTGCTAATTTCTCTAAAGTCATTGACTTTTCATGTGGTTTCCACGAAAATTTTTCCATCGGAACACGCGCAAATTTTACGAGAATTTTCAGTTTCGTGTTTAAATTCTGCCAATAATCCTGTATTTATAGCCATAAATATTTAATTTAAAAATTATTTTTTGATAAATAATTTGTTAGTTGTTTCAATAAAATCTAATAATTCTGTTTGTCCCGTTTTTAAAGTGGCAGAAGTGAAAAAAAGTTGCGGCAATTCTTCCCAAGTTTTTAGTAATTCTTCTTTGTATCGTTTGCTATTCGATGCAAATATTGTTTTTTTTACTTTATCTTTTTTCGTGAAAACAATCACGAAAGGAATTTCATTTTCGCCTAACCATTTCATAAAATCGACATCTACTTTTTGTGGCGAATGTCGAATGTCAATTAACACAAAAACGCACATTAAATTCATTCGTTTTAATAAATAATGTCGAATAAATTTTTCCCATTGTTCTCGCAAAGCTTTTGGTACTTCGGCATAACCATAACCTGGCAAATCCACTAAATACCAATTTTTATTAATTATAAAATGATTAATAAGTTGTGTTTTTCCTGGTTTTACAGATGTTTTAGCTAAACTAACTCTGCTGGTTAGCATATTAATTAATGAAGATTTGCCAACATTTGAACGACCAATAAAGGCGTATTCAGGTAAATTAGGAAGAGGGCATTTATCAATATTGGTATTGCTGATTAAAAATTCTGCACTGTTAATTTTCATTTTTAAAATTTATTTTTTAGGCTGATAAGAATTAATGTGTCGCTCTTTTTTGGTTGGATAAATATCTGCAATAGAAACTAAAATTCCTGTTTCTTCTACATCTCCAAATGTGTCGTTATTGGCTGTGCCGAAGGTTTTCATTGTAGCAGAAAGATTCATATAGGCATTTACTAATGGAGGAATATTTTCATCGTGCGCGCGCACAAACTGATTTAATATTTTATGTCCGTTTTTGTAATCTGAGTTGCCGAGCATTTTTTCAAAAATATGCGTGTTACTATTTATGCTAAGTGGATGAAGTGGGTTCACTAAATTTTCGGTATCCGGAAAATATTTTTTCAAAAAATAAAGAATCATATCGCGCGCTTCTCTATTGAAATCGGTGTACATGGTAACCTTCCCGAAAAAATAGTTGATGTCTGGATTATCCACCACAATTGCTCCCAAACCATCCCATAAATTATCTAATGAAAATAATCCTTTTCGGTTGTTTACGGAAGGTTGGTATTTTGTTTGAACAAATGATCTTCCTAATTCAATAGTATAAGGCAAATAATTGGAAATAAAATTTTCGTGAAAACGAAATAATTCGGTAGTAGCAAGTTGAATAGTTCCATTTTTATCTTTTGGAGCTTCGCCACATTTAATAAAACGATAACCGCCAACAATTTCTTTTTCTTCCGGATTCCAAACTATAAGTTGTTTGTAAGGAGCTTTAGCCGTATCAAATTCATCAATATCTACTTCTTTGCCGGTTCCTCCTCCTGCATCACGAAAAGTAAGTTCACGCAATCTGCCAATTTCCAATAATAAATTGGGCGATTCTTGATAAGTGGTTATATAAATATGATTGGTGCCATTATTTGTAACGCGCACAAATTTATTTTCCGAAAGTTCGTTCAGTAAAATTTCTCTACTTATTGGTGCTATAATATTTTTCATAAATAGAAAATCAAAAAATTATTTTTCGAATAATATATTTTTATTGTCTTTCAACAGATATACAAACTCTTTCATTTTTTGTGCCCATTCTTTATCGCTTCGAGAATTATCAAATGTTGAAAATACAATTGGTTTCCCAAATATAAGTCTAATTGTTTTATTCCGTTGTTTATACATTTCATCTGCCAAATAAAACATTTCAATATTTGCTTTAATACCCAAGCGTTTTCGCCACAATGAAAGGTTGTAAAAAAAATCAGTATTCTGTCCTTCAATATAAACAGGAATAATATTTTGTTCGTGCTTTTTTGCCATTGCGATAAAACTTTTTTTCCATTCTAAATCTTTAATTTTACCTTGTTGTTTACGCGATACAAGTCCTGCCGGAAAAATACAAATCACTCCATTTGACGAATATGCTTGTTGCATATCGTTCATTGCTGCCGCAGAATTTCGTCCGTGTTTATTTACCGGAACAAAAAATGTATGGAGGTTTTTAAGATGCAGTAAAATATCATTTACTAAAAACTTTATATCGGTGCGTTTTTTTTCTAACGTTTTTATTAGTGCAATTGCATCCAAGCCACCCAAAGGATGATTACAAGCTAAAATGCAAGCTCCTGAATCTGGCACATTTTCTAAGCCTTCTATTTTCACGGTAACGCCAAATTCAGTGATGATAGCATCTACAAAATCGAAACTTTTTTTATCGCCATTTTTTTCAATAAAACCATTGATTTCGTTTTCATGAACTATTTTTTTAATATAATTTAAAAGAAATTTAGGTAGCAGTTTTAATAAACTTTCGTTTTTTTTACGAATAACATTTTCAACATCAATAAATTTATTGGCGTGATTTTTAGTTTGCAGATTAGAATCTTCCTCCATATTTCAAAGCATTTTTCAGAATCGCAAGTTCGTGTTTTTTTTAATTCCAGCGATTGATTTTTCAAATCAAAAATCAAATTAAAAATTATTTTTTGAAGGCTATTTTTCAATTTTATTGAAAATAATCACTCGTTTTTTAAAAACAGGAAATCCTAAAAAGTTTCCCACTATGTAGTTTTTTTCTTTAAAACAATACAGCCCTTTATTTATAATACATACAGCAATTTTTAGAGTGAAAAAAAAGCACTCTAAAATGAAAAGTTTTCAACAAAGTGGTAAAAAGTGGTAAAAAGTGGTAAAAAGTTCTGTAAATTTACCGCTCAGAAAACAAGAACCGCATGAATAGCCTGTTTGGAGTGTATGAATGTAATGCTGATGCGAAAGGTCGCGTGATGCTTCCGGCTGCTTTTAAAAAGCAATTGGCGGCAGTGAGTGCAAACGGTTTTGTTATCAAACGCAGCATTTTTAGCAAATCCATAGAGCTATATCCAATTGCTGTTTGGAATGATATGGTTAAGGAAGTAAACAAATTAAACAAGTTTGTGAAAAAGAACGCTGAGTTTATTCGCATGTTTAATTATGGAGTGATGTCGGTTGATTTAGATGCAACTTCTCGATTATTGATTTCAAAAGATTTGATGCAGTTCGCAAACATTACTAAAAATGTGGTGATGGCTGCAGCAGGAGACCGAATTGAAATTTGGGATAAAAAAGCATACGATAAATTTATTGCTGAAGGAAGTTCAAATTTTGAAAAATTGGCGGAAGAGGTGATGGGTGGAATAAATCCTTCTGATACAGAAAAATAAAAATGCAATACCACAACCCAGTTCTTTTACATGAATGTATTACCGCTTTAAATATTCGCCCAACTGGCGTTTATGTGGATGTTACTTATGGAGGCGGTGGACATTCAAACGAAATTTTGAAAAAATTAACAACCGGCAAGTTGTATGCTTTCGATCAAGATGAAGACGCATTGAAAAACAAAATTGCAGATGATCGCTTAGTACTCACAACACAAAATTTTAAGTACATGACCAATTACTTAAAGTTTTACAAAGCATTTCCGGTAGATGGAATTTTAGCTGATTTAGGAATTTCATCACATCAAATTGATGTTCCCGAAAAAGGATTTTCTACACGTTTTGATGCGCCACTTGATATGCGAATGGATAAAAATTCAAACAAAACAGCAAGTGATGTAATCAATTCTTCGACAGAAGAAGAGCTAAAAAAAATTTTTTCGGAATACGGAGAAATTAAAAATGCCGCTCGTTTGGCTTGGAAAATTTGTGAAGCACGAAAAAAAAAAACAGTGAATACTGTAAATGATTTCAAAGAAACAATGAGTGGATGTATGCCAAGAGGAAAAGAACATCAATATCAAGCGCAGGTTTTTCAGGCATTGAGAATATATGTTAATGATGAGTTGGGTGCATTAAAAGAATTTTTGCTTCAAACAACGGAAGCATTAAAACCGGGAGGAAGATTAGTGGTAATTTCTTATCACTCTTTAGAAGATAGATTGGTGAAAAATTTTATTCGAAGCGGAAAATTATCTGGAGAAATAGAAAAAGATTTTTATGGAAATCCATTAGTAGCTTTTAAAACAATAACTCGAAAACCGATTGCGCCAACAGAAGAAGAACTAAAAATAAATAATAGATCAAGAAGTGCAAAATTGAGAATAGCAGAAAAAATTTAGATGAATACATACAAAGAACCAATTAAAGAAACAGAAAAAATTAAATCTACTCGGAAACCGAATAAAATCGTTCGCTTCCTCAGCTCCATAATCAGCGGTCGTTTTTTAACACGCGAACAAAGTTTACGCCTTATTCCATTTTTTTTATACCTCAGTTTTTTAGCGATATGTTACATCGCTAACGGCTATTACGCAGAAGCAAAAGTGAGACAACTTAACAGTTTGACAAATGAGTTGAAAGAACTCAGACCGGAATACATTATTACTAAATCAAATTTAAT
>DATLTG010000109.1:0-7933 GCA_035533735.1 Bacteroidia bacterium | reverse complement strand
ACATCAAATAATATAACAACCAAATTAAAAGCGAATGAAACCAAAACCAAAAAGGTCTTTTTAGTTTTCGGATGGTTTTTACGCCTTCGGAAAAACTTTTTAAAATCCTTTTTATTTTCTCGAAAAAAACGCCTTTCATTTTTTTACGATAAAGAAACAATGCAATTAATGCAAAAACAAAAAGTCCGATTATAAAAAGCATTCCAATTATTTTCTCATTTGATAGATGATTTATTTTATCGCCAAGGGCAGAAAAAATAGTTGTTTTTACAAATCCGTAAATGGTTTTAAATTGTAAAACAAGCATCAGTATTACCAATGCAAAAAACACAAGAATATCTATAATTCGTTCAATTAAAACAGTTCCGAGCGATTCGGCAAAAGGAATTTTTTCATAACGAGACAAGACTCCGCAACGGGAAGCTTCGCCCAAACGAGGAACCGCATAATTGGCTAAATAACCAACCATAACGGCATAAAAAGTAGTGCTAAGTTTCGGACGATGATGTAAAGGTTCGAGCAACATTCGCCAACGAATAGCGCGCACAACATGACTCAATAATCCGATAAATACAGATAAAATAATCCAGCCGTAACGCGCATTTTTAAGTGCATTTGAAATATCGGCAAAATCTTTTTTGGTAAGTTTTGAAACAGAAATCCAAATTAAAAAAATGCCGAGCGATAGGAATAGCAATACTTTTACGATGGATAGCAGTTTTTGCTTCAACGTTTATTTTTTTAGTTCATTCGTTTTCGAATCGGGAAAAATCACTGTTGGCTTGAATTTTTTTGCTGATTCAAAATCCATTTGAGCGTACGATAAAATAATTACATCGTCTCCAACATTCACTTTCAGCGCAGCCGGACCATTTAAACAAATTGTTTTAGAGCCGCGTTCGCCTTTAATCACGTAAGTAATAAAACGCTCGCCATTGTTGTAATTAAGTACATGTACTTGCTCGTTTTCTATTAAATTGGCGGCATCCATTAAATTTTCGTCAATGGTTACACTTCCAATGTAATTCAGTTCAGCTTGCGTAACTTTTACGCGATGAATCTTCGATTTTAAAACTTGTATCTGCATAGCGGCTGCAAAACTAAGGAATTAAAATAATATTATCTATTAGTCGAATACTACCTAATTGTAAAGCAACGCAGAGAATGGCACTTTTTGTATCTTCGTAATTATCAATAGAAACGAGTGTTTTCACATCACAAATTTCGGCATATTCTAATTTAAAAAAAGTATTTTCTAAAAACTTTTTTTCGAGAATTGTTTTTAATTCGTTCACTTGATAATTTCGAAAATTATTTTTCGCAAACAAAAGTGTTTGATGAATAAAAGGTGCTACTTTTCGTTCTTCGGATGTAAGTCTAATATTTCGTGAACTCATTGCTAATCCATCATTTTCGCGCGTAATAGGGCAAGGAATAAGTTGAATGGGCAATTGTAATTCGGTAATTAATTTTTTTATGATGCTTAATTGTTGAAAATCTTTTTCTCCGAAATAGGCTTTTTGTGGTGCTACTATTTCAAATAATCGGCTTACCACATTTATGACTCCACTAAAATGTCCCGGACGCAATTTAGCTTCCATTACTTTATCCAATATTCCAAAATTAATTTTTGCAGCTTTCTGCGGAAGCGTATAAAAATCATTTTTTTCAGGATAAATTTCGCTTGTTTCTGGAACAAATAAAATAGAACAATTGGCTTTTGCTAATTGCGTTTTATCGGCATCCAACGTGCGCGGATATTTTTCTAAATCTTTTTTATCGTTAAACTGAGTAGGATTCACAAAAATACTGCAAACAACCACATCGTTTTCGGCTTTTGCCTTTTCAATTAAGGCAATATGTCCGGCATGAAGTGCACCCATTGTTGGCACAAAACCAATAGACTTATTGTTTTCTCTGAAAAGAAGCAAGTTTTCGCGTAAATCGTTTATGGAATTAAAAACATTCATCGGAGAATAGAATATCTGTAAAGTGCTGAAATTGATTTACTTAAGTCTGTTTATGACGCGCAATTTTTTAGTCGAGCGGACAAAGCTAAACGAAAACTTGAATGTTTGCTAAAAAATGTTTACTTTTGTATTCTTTTTAATATCACCTCACCAAAAAACAATCCATGAAAAACAAGACTAGAATTTTATTTGTTTCGCAAGAAATTTCGCCTTATTTGGATGAAAGTCCAATGGGATTAATCGGTCGTCATTTACCTCAAGGAATACAAGAAAGAGGAAAAGAAATTAGAACTTTTATGCCTCGTTACGGTTGTGTTAATGAGCGCAGAAATCAATTACATGAAGTAATTCGTCTTTCCGGAATGAATTTAATCATCAGTGAAAACGATCACCCTTTAATTATAAAAGTAGCCTCCATTCAATCAGCCCGAATGCAGGTTTATTTTATTGATAATCACGATTATTTTGAACGCAAATTTGTTCACACCGACAAAAAAGGGAAGTTTTTTGACGACAATGATGAGCGTTCTATTTTTTATTGCCGCGGTGTTATCGAAACAGTTAAAAAATTAGGTTGGGCTCCGGATGTTGTTCATTGTCACGGTTGGATGACAAGTTTAATGCCTTTGTATTTGAAAAAAGCATTTAGCGATAATCCTTTGTTTGCCAATACAAAAGTGGTTTATTCCATTTATGATGATGAGTTTACAGAAAATTTACACAAAGATTTTGCTAAGAAATTAACTTTAGAAGGCATAGGAAAAAAAGAATTGGATATGTACAAAGAACCAAATTTTGTAAACATCACCAAATCCGCTATTAATCATTCCGATGGTTTAATAAAAGGAAGCGAAAAACTTCATCCAGAAATAGAAAAACATCTCAAAAAAAGTGGGAAACCCATTCTTGATTATCAATCAATGGATGAATATTTAGATGCGTATTCTGCATTTTATGATACTGTATTAGAAGAGGAATCTGTTTTAGTAGATTGATAATTTATTTTATGATAAACAGAAAAGAAAAACACTTGCTTTTGCGGACAAATTTGTCCGCAAAATTTTTTTTGGCATTCCTCGCGCTGCTCGGAATCGGAATAACATCTTGCAATAAAACGAGTGTTATCGGATTAAATGTGCAACCTAAGAGCGACTTGCTGAATGTGAGTTTCAAAGATACCACAACCATTATTGCTTATTCGGTAAAAGAAGATTCTATAATCAGTAATAAAACTACTTACAGTTTATTAGGCAGCTATAACGATCCTGTTTTTGGAAACACTTCCGCATCTATTTATGCGCAAGTTTTATTGCCAAACGGATTGGTAAATGTAAATATGGGTCCAACTGGGCAAGTACTTGATTCTGCAGTTTTAGTGTTGCCTTACGCATTGTATTATTATGGAAATTTAGATCCTCAAACTATACAAGTATATCAAGTAACGCAAGATTTTTATCAATACAACTCCTATTATTCAAATGATAATTTATCTATTGGACAATTGATTGGCAGTAAACTTGTTTTTCCGCAACCAACTACAGGTTCATCTTTTGGAGAGCCACAACTGCGTATTCATTTAGATAAAACTTTTTGTACCAATACGTTTTTGAAACAATCGGGCTCTGCTAATTTAGCAAGTAATGCCAGTTTTGTAAGTTTCCTAAAAGGAATTTATATAACAACAGCCAATGGCTATCAATATCCGCATCAAGGTGGTATTTTAGCATTTAATTTAACCGATCCTATTTGCGGTATTCAACTTTATTATCGCAATCCGAAATTACCTCCTTATTTAGCTGGCAACAACATTACGTTTAACATCAATGCGGGCTCTGCGTATTTCGATAATTTTACTCATAATTTCCGTCATTCTTCTATTATCGCAACAAATGTCGATACTACTTTGGGAACAAACAACGTGTATGTTCAGTCAATGGCTGGAGTTAAAGTAAAAATTAAAATGCCCTATTTAGAAAACTGGAAAGATTCTGGTCAAATTGTTGTAAATAAAGCGGAATTTGACGTTAGTGTAAATAATGCTTTAACCGAAAGCAGTTATCCTGTTCCACCACAATTATATTTAGTTGGAATTGATTCTGTTGGCGGAGAAATTATTTTGCCGGATGAAAATCAAGGTTCCAATTATTTTGGAGGCACTTACAATGCGGCTACTTCTTCTTATAGCTTTAATATAGCGATGTATGTACAACAAGTATTAAGCGGAAAAATTAAAAACAGAGGACTTTATTTGGTTGCCGGAGGAAGTGCGATAAATGCAGATCGTGTGGTGTTGAATGGTGGTTTAAAAACTAATCCCGGCAAAATGCGTTTGAAATTAACTTACACCAAACTGTATTAAAAAATGTGTGGAATTGTAGCTTATATCGGAAAAAAGGAAGCCTATCCTATTTTGATAAAAGGATTACATCGCTTAGAATATCGCGGATATGATAGCGCAGGAATTGCTTTATTGAACAAAAAAAACGAATTAAATGTTTACAAGTGTAAAGGAAAAGTTTCTGAACTTGAAAAATTTGTTTCCAATAGCGATAAAGATGGAATTATTGGAATTGGTCATACACGTTGGGCTACTCACGGAGAACCGAATGATGTAAACGCTCATCCACACCAATCCGAATCAAAAAATTTAGTCATCATTCACAACGGAATTATTGAAAATTATGCTTCGCTTCGTGCGGAATTAAAAAAACGCGGACATCATTTTTTAAGCGAAACCGATACCGAAGTACTTGTCCATTTAATAGAAGATGTTCAACAAAATTTAAAAACAGATTTAACGGAAGCCGTTCGAATTGCGCTCAATCAAGTAATTGGTGCTTACGCAATTGTGGTGTTATCGAAAAATAATCCGAACGAATTAATCGCTGCTAAAAAAGGAAGTCCTTTAGTAGTAGGAATTGGAGAAGATGAATTTTTTCTCGCTTCGGATGCAACACCCATTGTTGAATACACAAAAAATGTGGTTTATTTAGAAGACGAAGAAATTGCCATTATCGAAAGAGGCAAAAAACTGAAACTGAAAACCATTAAGAACAAAGAAAAAATCCCATACATACAAGAGCTCGAAATGAAATTAGAAACGCTTGAAAAAGGCGGTTTCGATCATTTTATGTTGAAAGAAATTTATGAGCAACCTCGTTCTATTCACGACAGTATGCGCGGCAGATTAAGTGCAGAAAAAGGAACGGTTATGTTAGGTGGAATTATTGATTACGAAAAAAAGTTTTTGAATGCGAAGCGAATTATTTTCGTTGCCTGCGGAACATC
The DNA here is from genome assembly GCA_035533735.1 of Bacteroidia bacterium. GTDB lineage: Bacteria > Bacteroidota > Bacteroidia > DATLTG01 > DATLTG01 > DATLTG01. Next base: position 2,675 of record DATLTG010000109.1, on the reverse strand, counting down.
TTGGCATGCCGCACTTGTTGCAGAATATCTTTTTGAAGATTTAGCGCGAATTCCGGTGGAAGTAGAATACGCTTCCGAATTTAGATATCGTAATCCTGTTATTTACGAAAACGATGTAGTAATCGCTATTTCACAATCAGGTGAAACAGCTGATACATTAGCAGCCATTGCGTTGGCAAAATCAAAAGGCGCCACTATAATTGGTGTTTGCAATGTAGTCGGATCTTCTATCGCACGTGCTACACAAGGTGGTTCTTATACTCACGCAGGTCCGGAAATTGGCGTAGCTTCTACAAAAGCATTTACAGCACAAGTTACAGTTCTTACTTTAATGGCGTTGCGAATTGCGCATTTAAAAGGCACTATTTCTGAATCGAAATTTCGTCAACTATTAAACGAATTAGAAGCTATTCCTGAAAAAGTAAAAAAGGTTTTATTGCTGAATGAAAAAATAAAATTCATTGCCGACATTTATAAAAAATCACGTAATTTCCTTTATCTGGGAAGAGGTTACAGTTTTCCGGTTGCGTTGGAAGGCGCTTTAAAATTGAAAGAAATTTCTTACATCCATGCCGAAGGTTATCCGGCTGCGGAAATGAAACATGGTCCGATAGCCTTGATAGACGAGGAAATGCCAGTGGTAGTAATTGCCACAAAAGGTTCATCGTACGAAAAAGTAGTTAGTAATATTCAAGAAGTAAAAGCGAGAAAAGGTAAAATTATTGCGGTTATAACCGAAGGCGATACCGTTGTAAAAGAAATGGCAGATTACGTTATTGAAGTGCCCGAAACAGACGAAGTTTTAGTGCCGCTTATTTCTGTTATTCCATTGCAATTGCTTTCTTATCACATCGCTGTAATGCGCGGTTGTAATGTAGATCAGCCAAGAAATTTGGCGAAATCGGTAACAGTAGAATAAATTTTATTCTGCTTTTTCTTTTCTCTCTTTCGAGAATTTTTTTCAAAAACAATGTCTAAGAAAAAAATAGTTTTAGCGATAACAGGTGCCAGTGGCGCTATTTATGCGAAAGTATTGTTGGATAAACTTTCCGCGTTAAGCGCACAAATTGAAACCGTTGGCATAGTGATGAGCGATAATGCCAAAGAAGTTTGGAAACACGAATTGGGAAATAGTGATTTCGAAAAAATAAAATTTCAGACGTTCGAAAAAAATAATTTTTACGCTCCTTTCGCTTCCGGTTCTGCACGTTACGATACAATGATTATTTGTCCGTGTTCAATGGGAACATTGGCGCGAATTGCTTCCGGAATTTCCAACGATTTAACAACACGTGCCGCAGATGTTATTTTAAAAGAACGCAGAAAATTAATTCTCGTAACGCGCGATACGCCTCTCAATTTGATTCACATCAATAATATGAAAACGGTAACCGAAGCTGGCGGAATTATTTGTCCGGCAAGTCCATCTTTTTACAGCCAACCAAAAACCTTGGAAGATGTAGCTTCTACTGTAATTGATCGTGTGCTCGACCTTTGCGGATTGGAACAAAAAACTTTTCGCTGGAAAGAATAAAAATAGATTTACTTTTTTTGCAGTTTGAGTTTTAGTAAGGTTTCAATTCTAACGTTTTCGGGCTTTGCGTTCGGGCGGATTAGATGCACTAACCTGTCTAAACGCACACTGTTTATTAAATGCACAACTGTTTATATTCGCACTTCTCCCGCCATAACGCAAAGCTGCTGTTAGGCATTGGGCATTATTTAAGTTTTATTTTTGAAAATAAACTTCCATTGTCAGCCTTATAAATTGGCTTGCCTTTCTGTCTAACAAATGATAATGGTATTTTAGGGTTGTTGATGTCTTTATTACCATCATCTTTCCATTTTTTCAACCATGTTTTATAATAAGGGTTTAAATCTTTTGGAGTAAGCTGGAAAATCTCAACAAGTTCAATGCCTTCATACACTGCAAAAATCCAATCTACTTTCTTGTATTTTTTAATTATGACTGGATTCATGTGGTGGTGTGTTGAAAAACTTGAAGTGAGTTTAGTATTTACTGATTTTAACTCGTACTGATTTCCTTTATCGTCTTCTGCATCATTGCCCTCTCTGTCAATTATGTTCTTGAGTCCTGTTACCAAAAGTCCTTGTTCCGTATAGTGATAGAATGAAAAAACTAATTGAAAACCCTGAGAAATATTATAAAGCAAAAAAGCGTCCGTCAGGTCATGATATAAGCGATAGTTTCGGTAACGATAATGGTGGAGCAATTCCATCAAACCTATTGCAAATACCAAATTCAGAGTCAAACTCACAATACATGAGTTTTGCAAAGCGTCTTGGTCTAAAAACTCATCCGGCTAGATTTCCAGTAAAATTGCCTGAATTTTTTATAAATTATCTCACAGATGAAGGTGATGTTGTCCTAGATATTTTTGCTGGGTCAAATACAACTGGTGAAGCGGCTGAGAAGTCTGGAAGAAGATGGCTTTCATTTGAGTTGGATCCTCAATATATTGCCTCGTCCGCTTTAAGATTTCTGCCAAAAAATACATCAGATGATGAACTAAGAAATGTTTACCAGTCTATTTTGAATGGTAAACAACAAGTTCTAAATACTGAACTACTCATGTTACGCATGAGCATATTTAGTTTCTTGCATATTTTTAATTTGAGATAGTTCTTTTAAAGCCGCTTTAATAGCAGCAAGG
>DATLTG010000108.1:0-4025 GCA_035533735.1 Bacteroidia bacterium | reverse complement strand
TGCACTTCGATTTTGGGCGTTTTTAATGGTTTTCTGTTCGCATATTTTTGTGCTAAAAAACCAATCACTAAGCAGTTCTCCTTTATTATTATTTATAAGTAATCATTCAAAACCCGGATTTTTGGGGTTGGATTTCTTTTTCGTTTTATCAGGCTTTTTAATATCTTGGATTATTTTAGAAGAACAATCGATATACAATATCTTCAACTGGAAAAATTTTTTTTTCAGACGGACATTGCGCATTTGGCCTCTTTATTTTTTAATTGTATTTATTGGTTTCGGAGTTGCCGTTTACTTTTCAAAACAAATTAACTCCATTCCACCATTTTTAACATTTGCTACTTTTACGCTTAACTTTTACATCCTAAAACACGGTGAAAACTTTTTATTTTTTTTAGTTTTTTTATGGTCTATCGCAGTTGAAGAACAATTTTATATTTTCTGGTCGCTTATGCTGAAATTTTTCCAGAAACACATTCTAAAAATTTGTTTTTCAATCATTTTTTTATCGCTTATTTTTCGATATTTTTATATAGATGACAGCCCAATGTTATACTTTCACACATTTAGTGTAATGGCCGATTTTGCAATAGGTTCATTATTTGCAGTGTGCGCTTTTAGGAAAAATTTCTTATTTGTTTTTCTATCAAAAATTTCAAGAAAATATTTTTTGTTTATTTATTTTTTACTGTTATTAAATTTCTTTTTTTACGAACGTTTTTATTCCTTTACGTTCACTATAATTTTTGAAAAAATTATTTTTTCAACGCTATTTGCATTGGTTATTTTTGATCAAGCTTTTCGAAAAAATGATATTTCAAGAAACAAATTTTCAAAAGCACTTTCTTATCTCGGTAAAATATCTTTCGGACTCTATTGTTATCATGGAATTGTCATTACAATTTTTAGTAAACTTGCAGAAAAATTAAACGTAGGAAATACGTCTATCGATTTATTTGTCATTAAACCGATAGTTGTTTTTATTGTAACAGTGATCATTTCGGCAATTAGTTATCAATATTTTGAAAAAATATTTTTACGTTTGAAAAATAAATTTTATCCGCAACAAACCATTTTATAATGAAGCACATTCCTAATTTTTTCACTTCCTTAAATTTATTTTGCGGTTGTTTAGCCATTGTTTTTTCCTTCAGTGGATATTTAGAATGGGCAGCTGCAATGATTGGATTAGCAGCTATTTTCGATTTTTTAGATGGCATGTTTGCACGACTTTTAATGGTTCAATCCGAAATTGGAAAACAATTGGATTCCTTAGCGGATATGGTAACTTTCGGAGTTACGCCAGGTGTTATTTTGTTTGAAATGTTTAACCGCGCATTGCTCGGAAATTATCCCGAACTTCCCTTTTTCGCATTTGTCATCACTGTTTTTTCAGCCATCCGTTTAGCGAAATTTAATTTAGATACACGCCAAACAAATTCATTTATTGGCGTGCCCACTCCAGCAAATGCAATATTGGTTGCATCCTTTCCACTAATCATGCAATTCCAAGCACATTGGGCAGGAATTGAATGGACGAGTATCTTTTTAAATATTGGTTTTTTAATTATTTTCACTGTATTGATGTCGTATTTACTGATTGCCGAATTGCCTTTATTTGCCTTAAAATTCAAAGATTTTTCATTTAAAAATAATTCTTTGCGATATATATTTTTAGGAATTTCCGTCCTCTTATTAATTACATGTCAGTTTGTTGGCATTCCGATTATTTTAATTTTGTACTTAATTCTTTCAATCATAAACAATAAAAAATTAAAAACTGATGAAATTTAAAGCCGAAATAGATGTAATGCCATTGAAAGCATTACTTGATCCACAAGGAAAAGCCGTTAGCGGAAGTATGAAAAATTTAGGATTACCGGAAATAGAAAATGTACGAATCGGCAAACACATTAGTTTAGAAATTGAAGCTGATTCAAAGGAAACTGCCAATGTGAAAGTTACTGAAGCTTGCAAAAAATTATTGGCGAATCAAATTATGGAAAGCTACGAAATTCAAATTGCGGAAATGTAATTTGAATTTATTTTTCAGGTTTTCGAATTGAAAAAAATTATTTTCTAAGCTCGAAATTCTTCCCGAGATATACTCTGCGCACATGCTCATCTGCGGCTAATTCTTCAGCAGTTCCTGATTTTAAAATACTGCCTTCAAAAAGCAAATAAGCACGATCGGTAATATCTAACGTTTCGTGAACATTATGATCGGTAATCAGAATTCCGATATTTTTATTTTTGAGTTTGGAAATAATTTCTTGAATATCCTCCACAGCAATCGGATCAACACCGGCAAATGGTTCATCCAATAAAATAAAATTAGGATTTACTGCCAAACAACGCGCTATTTCAGTTCTTCTGCGTTCGCCACCTGATAATAAATCACCACGACTTGTACGAATGTGTTGCAAACCGAATTCATCCAATAAAGATTCTAATTTTTCTTTTTGTTCTTCTGCCGATAATTTTGTCATTTCTAAAACTGCCTTCAAATTATCTTCAACGCTAAGTTTTCTAAAAATGGATGCTTCCTGCGCTAAATAACCGATTCCAAGTTGTGCACGTTTATACATCGGCTCGGAGGTAATGTCTGTATCATCAATATAAATTGCTCCGGAGTTGGGTTTTATCATTCCGACAATCATGTAAAAGGAAGTCGTTTTTCCGGCACCATTTGGACCGAGCAAACCTACAATTTCTCCTTGATTTACTTCTACCGAAACGTTTTTTGCAACCGTTCGGTGTTTGTATTTTTTGACTAAATTTTCAGTTCGTAACAACATATTTTTTCTATTACGGAAAAATATTTTTTAAATTCGCTTAAAAGCGATTGATGACAAAGGTATAAAACTCTTTCAAAAAAAGTTTTTAAGAAATTAAAGAATCTTCATTTTTAAATTGAAGATCGAATAATTTTTTATACTGGCCATTTTGTTTCAGTAATTCTTGATGATTTCCCGATTCAATAATTTTTCCGTGATCCATCACAATTATTTTATCCGCTTTCTGAATGGTAGCCAAGCGATGTGCAATAATAATAGAAGTTCGGTTTTGCGTTATTTTTTCAGTTGCAAACTGAATTAGTTTTTCAGATTCAGTATCAATAGAAGAAGTGGCTTCATCTAAAATTAAAATTTTAGGATTATAAACGTAGGCGCGAATAAAAGAAATTAGTTGTCGTTGTCCGACAGATAAAGTGGCACCACGTTCCATTACATTATAATCGTAACCTCCTGGTAAACGCATAATAAAATCATGTGCGCCCACAATTTTTGAGGCTTCGATAATTTTTTCGCGTGTAATATCAGGGTTGTTAAGCGAAATATTATTGAGAATACTATTCGAAAACAAAAACACATCTTGCAAAACTACCGCAATATTTCGGTTTAAATTTTGAATGGTATAATCGTTTATGTTGATTCCGTCAATTAAAATTTCGCCTTTATTCAATTCATAAAAACGAGTAAGAATATTTATAATAGACGATTTTCCGGCTCCGGTTGCGCCTACCAATGCAATCTTTTCGCCTTCTTTCGCTGAAAACGAAATATCCTTCAACACCCAATTTTCATCATTATATGCTAACCAAACATTTTTAAATTCAATGTTTCCGACCATATTTTTGTCGTTTATTTTTCCAGAATCTTTCATTGGAGTATTGGTATCGAAAACTTGAAAAACTCGCTCAGAGCTTACCATTCCCATTTGCAAAGTATTGAAACGATCGGCAAGCATTCGTATCGGACGAAAAAGCATATTGGTAAACAAAATAAACTCCACCAATTCGCCTACACTTGTGGTATGTTGCAAAATACCTTTTCCAGCCCACCAAACAATCATAGCAAGCGATAAGGAAGATAATATCTCGACCACAGGAAAGAAAATAGAATATGCTAAAATAGCCCGAATATTGGCGTTTTTATGTGCATCATTGATAGCTTCAAATTTATTAAACTCCGCTTCTTCTTTGTTAAAAATTTGAACAATTGCCATTCCTGTTATATGTTCTT
>DATLTG010000107.1:0-4373 GCA_035533735.1 Bacteroidia bacterium | reverse complement strand
AAAAATTACATTAGATTGGTTTAAATCGAATGTAGATAAGCTTTAGCAGAAAGCCAAATAAGGCATTTTATTCGTACATTCGCATAAAATTTAAAAATTATTGTGAGTATTTTCAGTCAACTTTTCACTAAATCAACACGCACCAAAACCCCGGTGGATTTATCAGTTTTAGGCTGTGATGTCCATTCTCATCTTATTCCGGGCATTGATGATGGCGCACAAACAATGGAAGATTCCCTTAATCTGATTAAAGAATTGTATCATCTTGGTTACAAAAAAATAATTACCACTCCACATACAATGAGCGATTTTTATCGCAACACGCCCGAAACAATTCTGGGAGGAATGGAAAAAGTGCGTGCCGAACTTAAAGATGCCGGAATTCCGGTGCAATTAGAAGCAGCATCCGAATATTATTTGGATTATGATTTTGAACAAAAAATTGATTCGGAACCGTTACTGACTTTCGGTAAAAACAACTATTTACTGTTTGAACTTTCGTTTATTAATCCGCCTGATAATTTATATCAAGCGATTTTTAAAATGCAATTGAAAGGATACAAGCCGGTATTGGCGCATCCGGAACGTTATAATTATTGGCACGGTAATTTTGATAAATACGAAGAGTTGATGGATAAAGGTGTTTTATTGCAACTCAATATTGGTTCAGTATCCGGATATTATTCGCCTGCTACTAAAAAAATTGCCGAAAAAATGATTGACAAAAATATGATTTCATTGCTCGGAACCGATTGTCATCACGACCGACACTTGGCGGCTGCAAAGCAATCTTTGTACGAAAAATCTTTGCATCAATTAGTGGAAAGTGGCTTACTTTTAAATAAAGAGTTGTAATTTTTATTCCTCAAAAAAGAGCTACGAACATTCACAAGAAAATGTATATTTACTGCATAAATAAACCCCTAAAAAAATATTTTTCAGAATAAAATATGTCTATCCGAAAAATTAGTTTTTACACAGCCGTTTCTGTTGTCATTGCGAATATGATTGGCACAGGAGTTTTCACGAGTCTGGGCTTTCAATTAAAGGATATTCAATCTGTTTTTGCTATCACAATGCTTTGGGTAGTTGGTGGAATTATTGCGCTTTGCGGAGCTTTATCTTACGGAGAACTTGCTTCCGCAATGCCACGTTCAGGTGGAGAGTATCAATATCTTTCAAAAATATTACATCCTTTTGTCGGCTTTTTGTCAGGATGGGTTTCTGTAACAGTAGGTTTTTCGGCACCTGTAGCATTATCTGCAATGGCTTTGGGAAAATATGTGCACGAAGTTTATCCACTATTAAATGAAAAAATATTAGGATGTTCCGTTGTTATTTTAATAACCTTAGTACATTCGTTTAACCTCAAAAATAGCGCGAAGTTTCAAAATATTTTTACCGTTTTAAAAGTAGTTTTGATTGTTGTTTTTATTACTGCCGGATTTTTTGCTGGCAATACGCTACATATTTCGGTACTTCCAATTAATAGTTTAATTCCAAGTGAGAGTTGGAAAAGCATTTTCAGTCCTGCTTTTGCGGTTTCATTGATTTATGTTTCTTATGCTTATTCAGGTTGGAATGCATCAGCGTATATGTCAAATGATATTGAAAATCCACGTATTAACGTCCCGAAATCCTTGTTTTGGGGAACTGCAGTGGTGATGATTTTATATGTTTTATTAAATTATATTTTTCTCTATACTGCGCCAATTAAAGAGTTACAAGGACAAGTAGAAGTGGGTTACATTTCAGCGATACATATTTTCGGAACACAAATTGGAAATTTAGTGGATATGTTAATTGCTTTGTTGTTGGTTTCCTCCGTTAGCTCAATGGTTTTTGCAGGTCCAAGAGTATCGCAAGTAATGGGCGAAGATTTACCTCAATTATCGTTTTTATCGAAAAAAAATAAAAATGGAATTCCTGTTATTGCAACTCTTTTACAATCAGCAATAACAATTTTATTGATTCTTACTTCTACCTTTGGCACAGTGTTGTTATACTTGGGATTCACATTAAGTTTATTTACCTTTTTAACTGTTTTTAGTTTGTTTGTGATGCGCATAAAAAAACGAGAAATTTCAGGTATTTATAAAACATTTGCCTATCCGATAACTCCAATTATTTTTTTACTTTTGACGGCTTGGACGTTATTTTTTACAATGAAAAATAATTTTGAAGAATCAATACTTGGTTTATTAACGGTAGTTGTAGGAGGTGTTGTTTATTTTATAAAAACGAAAGATAAATTAAAAAAAGTTTAACATATAAAAATGAAAACAAAGAATAGTAAAAAAGTAATATTTTCTCCAAACGGATTCCTTTTGACAACCGCTTTTATAGCGATTATTTTTTTGATGAATTCCTGTGGAAATCAATCCAATCAAGACACAAAAAATCAAGCTGCAAAAAAAGACTCTGTTGTTACAAAAACAACTGTTGATAGCTCAAAAACAACAAAAACAGTAACGGATACTAATGTAGTTTTCGATAGAACTTTTAATGATGTTTCCAGATATATCGCAGGAATGCCACAAGAACCAGGAAGTCAATTTGAAGCACTCGATAAAGACACTGCTTGGATTCGGCACGCAAGAATTTTCGATCAAGCTTGGAGTATGCTCGAAGCAAGAAGATTAAAGCCAATGGAAAAATGGTCGAATACAGAACTTGCTTCGGAACATAAAGCAAATTTGAATGTTTTTTATCCATTAAGTGGTCCCGATATCTTACATGTAAATGCTTTTTTTCAAAATGCAAAACAATATAATTTATACGCTTTAGAAAGAGCTGGTGCTTTACCGGATTTGAAGCATTTAACAGAATCGGAACGCTCTAATTATTTGAACGATATTTATACTTCGTTGAGTGATGTTTTCAAAAAAAGTTATTTTATCACACACAAAATGTTAAGCGATTTACAACGCGAAAATGTGAATGGAACATTGCCACTAATTTGCGTTTTTTTGGTACGCACCAATCATAAAATTGTGAATGTAAAATATTTTCATTTGAATGACGATGGCTCTGAAACGGAGTTAAACAAAGACAGTGCCGCTGTTCATACAAATGATTTTGTAAAAGTGTATTTCAGAAATAATAAAGATAATTCGATGCAAGTGGTTACGTATATGAAATGTGATTTATCGGATGGCGCATTGGCAAAAAATAAAGGAATGATGGCTTGGATAAAAAATATGCCGACTTCCATTACGTATTTAAAATCGGCTTCTTACTTGTTGCATTACAAATTTTTTACACTGCTTCGAAATTTTATTTTGGATAAAAGTGCTTCTATTTTGGAAGACGATACTGGAATTCCTTATAAATATCTTACAAGCGATAAATGGAGTGTTTCGCTTTACGGAACGTATGTTATTCCGGTAAAAGATTTTAAAGGCGTTACTCAAACGAACTTAGAAACAGCTTACAAAGACAGTGCAAAGTATATAAAACAACTTCCATTTTCACTTGGCTATCATTGGGGAACGAACGATCAGAATTTAATTAAAGCAGAACGAAAATAATTTTTTAAAATGATTAAGCGGACGCTGCTATTTATTTTTGCAGCGATGCAAATTCACTGCACCGCTCAAAATGTGTTAAAACAAATCATTCAGTCTGATTCGTTTTATACAAAGTACAAATATGTTTTTTTGCATCCCGAAAAGTATCGTTTGCAAATTATTTACACGCAAATAAATCGCGATGAAAATAATATCCCACATCTGAAAAAATATTTTTATTATCCTTCTTCAAAAAAATATTTTTATCCAGCAAGTCTTGTAAAATTACCTTTTTCAGCTTTAGCACTTGAGAAAATAGATCAACTTAACATTTCTAATTTAAACAAAGACACGCGCTTATTTATTGATAGTTTACATCGTTGCGAAACGAAAGAGAATTTTGATACGACTTCAAAATCAGGTTATCCAAGTGTTGCCAATTATATAAAACGTATGTTGTTAGTGAGTGATAATAGAGCTTGTAATCGAATTTATGAATTTCTTTCTCCTGCTTTTATCAATAAAAGATTACATCAAATGGGATATAAAAGCATAAAAATAAATCAGCGTTTTGGAGGTGGTTGTGATACCAGCGATAATCGTTATACAAATCCTTTTGTTTTTTTATCGGCAGACTCAACCGTGATTTATAAACAAGCTGCCGATACTGATAAGGCTGCTATTGCCAATCATGCGCTTCACACAAAACTTGGAAAGGGTTTTTTAGAAGACAGGAGAGTGAGACCTCCCAGAGATTTTCGTTACAATAATTATATTCCGTTTGCGGATGAAAATAATATTTTACTTTCCATTATTTTTCCTCAATGTTTTAAACTTTCTCAGCGGTTTAATATATCACGTGAT
>DATLTG010000106.1:0-2277 GCA_035533735.1 Bacteroidia bacterium | reverse complement strand
CAAAAACTAACTGACAGACAATGAGTGAAAAAATAATCTTCTGCAATACAGGCTGGATGGACTTTTATAAAGGTCTTACAAACGACACAATCGTTGGCGGTGGCAAGTATGTTGACAGCATGGGTTGGGGCGGTGAAATGCTAAACTTCAAAAGTTTTGACAACAGTCTTTATGGATATGTTCAGCCTAAAATTGACAGAAAATATAATAATCCAAGTACAATTAAACTTGAAAAATTAGGAGCTTCGGAAACTGAAGAAAATTTATCTGGCGTAACAGTTGTTTGGACTGCGACAGACCCAGACAACGGAGGCACTTACATAATCGGCTGGTACAAAAATGCAACGGTTTACAGACATTACCAAGACCCACCAAGAAATTCAAAAAGAAAATATAAAAACAATTCACTCGGCTATTTCATTTCAGCAACAAATAAAGATGGAAAGCTTTTGGGAATAGACGAGAGGATTGTTCAAGTTCAGAGACAGAAAAAGAATTGGATGGGTCAAAGTAATGTATGGTACGCTGATAACAATCCTGAATTTGTAAAAGTCGTTAAGGACTACATCTTTAAAGGTATCATTCCACCGAAAGTCAAAGGAGGTTCAAAAGGAAGAGGTGGTGCTAGGCAGTCAGACCCGTTAAAACGAATTGAGGTTGAAAAGAAAGCTGTTTTGTTTGTTACAAACTATTATAAAAAACTTGGGTACGAAATCCACTCATTTGAAAAAGATAACGTCGGCTGGGACTTGACTGCAACAAATACCAAAACAGAATTAAAGCTTGAAGTAAAAGGACTTTCAGGCATAAACATTTCGACAGAGTTGACACCAAACGAATTTAAAAATCTTAAAGCAGACAAGAAATTTTATAGACTTTGTATTGTGACAAACGCATTGGCAAAACCCAAGCTTAAAATATTTGCCCACTCATACGACAATAATCAATGGGCAAGTGAAGACGGAACAGTGATAAAGTTTGAGGAGGTAGTAAGTGCAAGAATTTATGTGTGAAGGTTGCTTTGAAAAATAAAAACGATAAATACATCACTACAGAAAAGATAATTTTCATTTTTAGTTCACCAAAAACCAATTGATATGTATCTATTTTTTGACACCGAAACGACAGGATTACCAAGAAACTGGAAAGCACCTGTAAGCGATTTAAGCAACTGGCCACGGCTGGTTCAACTTGCATGGTTATACTATGACAAGGATGGCAATAAAATTGGTGGAAACAATTTCATAATAAAGCCAGATGGTTTTACTATATCTTCTGATGCTTCAAGAATTCATGGTATTTCTAATGACCGAGCAATGAATGAAGGCGTAGGATTACAAGGTGTATTAAACGACTTTCAAAACTTAATTTCACAATCAAGTTATTTAGTAGCTCACAATATGAGTTTTGATGAGAAAATTGTCGGAGCAGAGTTTCTAAGAAAAAATATGGCTAACAGTATTGCTGCAAAGAATAAAATTTGCACAATGGAAAAATCTACCAATTACTGCAAACTTGATGGACCTTACGGCTACAAGTGGCCAAAACTTTCTGAACTTCATTACAAACTATTTGGGACGGGGTTTGAGGAAGCACACAACGCAGCAGTTGACATCAACGCAACAACAAAATGTTTTTGGCAAATGAAAAACTTGGGGTGCTTTAATTTTAAAATAAATCTTACGCAATGTTATCAAAATCTGATTTCAAAATTGCTTCAACTTGCAGTAAAAAATTAGTTTACAAAAAGGCATCGTTTGAAACGATGAATGATGCAAACGAATACATGGAAATGCTTGCACAAGGCGGACACATCGTTGCGAAATATGCACAACTAACTTTTACTGATGCAGTTGAGGTTAAAGGTGAATCACTTGATGTGGCAATTGCAGAAACTAAAAAACTAATCCAGGAAAACGAGAACATCACTCTATTTGAAGCAACCTTTTCTTCAAATGGCAAAATTGTTAGAACGGATATTCTTGAAAAGAAAAAGAATGTTCTGAACATCATTGAAGTAAAATCAAAATCTCACGACAGCGATGACGATGCTTACAATGCAAAAAGAAAACTTGCTGAATACATTGAAGATGTAGCTTACCAAACTTTAGTGCTAAAAGAAGCATATCCTGGTTTTCAAGTTCATTCTTTTTTATTGCTTCCCGACAAGGCAAAGCGAACAAACATTGAAGGACTTGCCGGTTGGTTTAAAGTCAATACAATGATTGAAGAAAAATTTGAGATGGAAGAGTTACCTGCCCAAAATGTTATTCGATT
>DATLTG010000105.1:0-4916 GCA_035533735.1 Bacteroidia bacterium | reverse complement strand
AAATAAAATTTGCTTGCCAAAGCGCTAAATCACTTCCTCTGGAACCAATTACAATTTTATTTTTTGACATAATATTAAATTATTTTTTCTCGAAAATGGAATTTATTTTTCGGGTTCATTTTCGATAATAATTTCACGCGCCATTTTCATCGGAACGCTGATATATTTTTTTTCCATGTAGAAAATTATTTTTTCGAGCAGTTGTTTTGAAGAATCATCCAACTGTTCCAAATCTTTCGCAAACACTTTATTGATGGCGTTTTCACGAATTTGTTTTACCTTTTTAGGAACGTTGCTCATTGCTAATTCTACTTTGCGCGTTTTCAAAATTTGACGAAATTCTTTAGTGCTTTCCGAAGTAATTTTTACGCAAGCATTTAATTCTTTTTGGCGTTCTTTTAAATTTTGTTCAGCAACGGATTGCAAATTATTTACAGCAATTAAATTGATATCGTAACTGGTTAAAATAGCCGCATCTAAATCATTCGGAACAGCTAAATCAATCACTACTTTTTTAGCAGTATCATTTTGCAATAAGGAAGTATAAATATCTTTGGTGATTATCGCTTCGGCAGCACCTGTACAGGTTAAAATAACTTCAAAGCCTGAAAAATAATTTTTCAAATCGCTTAAAGCGAAAGCTTTTGCATTTAATTCGGCAGCTAATTTTTCGGCATTTTTAAGTGTTCTATTAAATAAAACGAAATTAGAATAGCCGTGTTTCTTTAGGTATTTCGCCATATTTGTATTGGTAATACCTGTTCCGATAATTAAAAAACGAGCATTTAAAGGCACATTCAGCTCTTTTAATTTTCGATATGCAAGCGAAACAACTGAAATTGGATGGCGCGCAATATTGGTTTCGGTATAAATTCGTTTAGCGGTTTCAATGGTTTTTTGAATTGCCAAACGAATTAAATCTCCGGTTAAACCGAATTTTTTCGACTGCTCAAAAGCGTTTCGCACTTGTGTAATAATTTCGCGCTCACCAACAACTAAAGAATCAATGGAAGATGCCACATCAAACAAATGATTTAGGGCATTTTCTCCTTCAAAAATAAGACAAGAATTACATGCAAAATCTATTTCTTCTTTTTCCCAAGAAGGATTAAACTGAGCGAAAAAATGATGTAAAAATTCGGGAGATATATCTTGAGAAGTTGCTAATAAAAACTCAACGCGATTACATGTTGAAAGGTACATCAATTCTGAAAGTTGCGCATTTGATTTGAGCGTTTGTAATCTGTTTTCCAACAAAGATTCATCCAAATGAAACTTGCCAACTTCAGACAGTTGAAGCGTTTTATGAGTAAAAGCAATTATTTTAAAAGTGTTCAAAAAATATTTTTTTTCAATTAGACGACAAAGGTGAAAAACCGTTTTTTTATAATTGTCATAGAATTGTCAGCAAAACGACATTTTAAGGAAAGCGGAAGTGTTTATCGTAAAAAAATATTTTTTAAAATATTGATAATCAGAAAAATAAAATAAATAAACATTTGTGTATTTGATTGACATTTGAAATATATTTGCTCTGTTTTTTTATAAAACTACATGATACATCCTAATACCGAAGTCCGCTTTATCAATGATAAAATTGGATACGGAGTGGTAGCCACCCAACTTATTCCAAAAGGTACAATTACGTGGGCTTTAGATAAGCTGGATCGTATTTTTTCTGTAAAAGAAATGAACGCAATGAAAGATCCTTATCGCACTATTCTTGATACGTATAGTTATCGAAACAACAAAGGCGAATTTATTTTGTGTTGGGACAATGCTCGATTTGTGAATCACAGCTTCAATTCTAATTGCATTACAACGGCTTACGAATTTGAAATTGCGGTTCGAGATATTTTGCCTGGCGAACAATTAACGGACGATTACGGTTATTTAAATGTAAGCGAACCGTTTGATTGTATTCCTGAAAAAGGTTCTTTACGAACGCGTGTTATGCCGGATGATATTCTAACCAATTATACTGTTTGGGATAAAAAATTAGCAGATGCGTTCAAGAAATTTTCAAAAGTAGAACAACCTTTAGCGAATTTATTAGATGCAAAAATTTTATCAAAAGCACAATCTATAGCGAAAGGAGAAACTAAAATGGCTTCCATTTTAACTTGTCATTACAAAGGAAACGGATTGGCAAAACACGCAAAATAAATTTTGATGCGAATGTATTTATAGAACCTCCCTAAACTAAATTTTCTAAAAAATAACGTATCATTGCGCTATGAATACGTTCCGAAAAATAATTTTTTTTATTGCATTTATAACAATTCCTGCATTTGCATTTTCACAAACAAATGCATCGAAAAGTCCGCCTACATCTCGCGCTCAGCGACAAGCAGATAAAAAAGCGTGGAAACAAAAACGCTTGCAAGACAGAGCCGAAAAGAAAAAAATAAAAGAATATCAAAAAGCAACACAAACTAAAAAAGTGTTGAAACGAATGAAAAAAGATCGCAAACATGCGAATCGTGTGAATCAGAACAAACGCGAATTTTTTATAAAACGTTGGTTTGACAGGCGAAAGATGCCTAAATAGAAAAGGCATTAAAAATAAATTTGGAGCAAATGAAACTTTTTATATATCTTTGTTCGTAGAAGCCTTCAGAAATATTTTTTGATTTCTGAGAAATTCTAAAAAATTCCCCCCGTTTTTGTTCGATGTGAACAATCAAAAATTTGAAATGTAGTATTAATAATTTCTCTTGTTTGTCGCTTTTGCTTTGCAGACAAAGAGGTTAGAAATAATTTAACAAATTTATTTCCAAATTCAGAAAAAAAATATTTGGAAGTTCCGTTTTATTATTTCTATATTTACGACCTCTTAATTTTTGCACGAGAATTATTTAACATTAAACTTAATCAATATGGTACGTAAAATCTACTCTACGTTAGCTGTTTTTTTCATCGGTACAACCTTAGTGTTGGCTCAAACTGGTGAAATGAAAGTAAAGGTTACCGACAAGGCAACCAAGCAAGGTATTCCTTTTGCCGCTGTGGTAGTTGAAAGTGGTGGTTCGCAAGTAGGAAGCGGACAAACTGATTTTGATGGCGTAGCCGATATTAAACCACTTGCTCCAGGTAAATACGATGTAAAAGTTCAAGTACTTGGATACAATCCTTTGCAAATTTCTGGGATTATAGTAAATGCAGATCATATTTCTGATGTGCCTGCATCTATGGATAATGGCAACGGAGTACAACTAAAAACGTTTACTAAAGTGGAATACGTTGTTCCTTTGATTGACAAAGGTGTTAAATCAGGAGGTACTATTGATGCAAGCGATTATAATCACATGGCATCAAAAGATTTAGGCTCGGTTGCGTCAACTGTTCCTGGTATTTATCAGCAAGATGAAGGATCAAACATTAGTATTAGAGGGGCACGCCCAAGTGGAAACGCTGATGCGGGTGAAGAAAGTACAACCGCTATATATATAGATGGACAAAGAGTAAGAGGTTCCAGTAATATACCTCAAAGTGATATTGAACAAATATCGGTAATAACTGGTGGTGTTCCCGCACAATATGGAGATGCAACTGGTGGTGTAATTAATATTACAACTAAAGGACCAGAAAGTAAATATTTTGGTGGAGTAGAAGCTGTTTCTTCACAAATAACAGATGCTTATAAATACAATATGTTCGATTTTAGTTTCGGAGGTCCTATTATTACAAAAACAGACACAACTACTCACGAGAAAAGATCGATACTCGGATTTATTATTACCGGTCAAGCCGAACATGATAAAGACCCAAGTCCTTCTGCGGTTGGTTCTTACCAAGTAAACAATGATGTTTTGTCGCAATTAGAAGCGAATCCTATTTCTCCTGCAACAAATGGAGCTGGTTTTGTAAGAAATGCAGAATATGTTACTGCGAATGATTTAACACATATTGATGCACGACAAAATGTAGCATCTACGGAATTTATATTAAGTGGAAAATTAGATTATGCGCCTTCAAAAAATATAACATTAACATTAGGAGGTTCAGAAGATTACAACAAATACAATGCTTTTGTTTACGAATACGCATTGTTTAATCCAACACATAATCCCTTATTTACAAATAATACATGGCGCGTTTATGGCAGATTTACCCAACGTTTTGCTGACACACAATCGAAAGATGCAAAATCAGCATCTAACATAAAAAATGCTTATTACACTATTGAAGCTGGGTATCAAAATTATCACAGTGTTCAAGAAGACGCAGCAGATGGATCAAATATTTTTAATTATGGTTATGTCGGAAAATTTAATCAGTATTTTTCGAGATCTTATGCCTATCAAAATGCAACTTCGGGGCGTCCTGCAGGATATTATCAAAACGCTTTTTCGGATTCATTACTTACATTTACTCCTGGTACTGTTAATCCAGATGGAGCAAATTATACTACTGATTTTTATAATTTTACTGGTGCTGCAAATGTTACAAATGGGGCACAAATACAAAATGGATTAGGATTGCTTAATGGAGACCGTCCTTCTAATATTTATTCATTATGGTACAATACAGGTCGTCAATACAATGGTTATACTGTTTTAAATAATAGTCAGTTCCGTGTAGTAACAGATTTTTCGGCTAACATTAAAAATAACGCCATCCAAGTAGGATTTGAATATGAGCAAAGAACTGACCGTTATTTTAGTGTAAATCCAATTGGTTTATGGACATTGATGCGTCAGTTAGCGAATTTACATTTAACACAATTAGATACAGCACATCCTATTTTAGCTGGTGGAACTGGTACAGATCCTGTTTATGAATACAACCGTTTGTATGATGCGAGTACACAAACACAATTCGATAAAAGCTTACGTCAAGAACTTGGTTTACCAATTAATGGAACACAGTGGTTAGATATAGACTCATATAATCCGAGCATATATTCTTTAAAT
>DATLTG010000104.1:0-2332 GCA_035533735.1 Bacteroidia bacterium | reverse complement strand
TTCATAAAACAAAAACGAATTGGATTTATGGCTTACAAAGCAGTTATTTTTTCAGTTATAATTTAAGAGCATCAGCCGGAATTTTAGATAGTATTTATACACAAGATGGATATGTTATTGACCAAAACGGAACCTACGCTGAAATTCGTTTATCGGAAGAAGGATTTATGATAAATGCACTTATAGGAAAAATTTTACCATTGTTTCAAGTAAATAAAAATTCTGGAGTAATGATTACAAACAGTATTGGATATATGCAAAGTAAAATTAAAATTGTGGTGTTGGGTAACAATGCTTATCAATTAAGTGATGCCTATAAACGCGGTTACGACAGGCTTGCAGCCGGAATTGATTTAACACAATTTATAGGATATCAATATTTCGGGAATAATAGATTCCTTAATTTTTATGGTGGTTTTGAAGTTACTGAAGGCTTTACAAAATATGTTTATCCTTATTTATATGATTTGCGTGAAAATGACACTTCCTCTAAATTAGATTTACTTTTTGGATTTCGAGTTGGTTGGGTAATTCCTTTTTATCGCAACATTTCCAACAGGTTTTATTATTATTAAAAATCTGAAAAAAATTTCCTGAAATGAAATTTTTGTACAATAGTTTTATTTTTTTTTATCATCTATTTATTCGATTAGCAGCTGTTTTTAATCCTAAAGCAAAACTGTGGGTGGATGGCAGAAAAAATATTTTTGCAGAAATTGAAAAAAAAGTAAATGGAATACCAAAAATTATTTGGATACATTGTGCTTCGCTTGGCGAGTTTGAACAAGGAAGACCGTTAATTGAGGAAATCAAAAAAAAATTTTCCGACTACAAAATTCTACTCACTTTTTTTTCTCCATCGGGATATGAAATTCGGAAAAATTATTCAGGTGCCGATTTTATTTTTTATTTGCCAATGGATTCATCCGCGAATGCGAAAAAATTTATATCAATAGTAAAGCCATCATTAGCACTTTTCGTGAAATACGAATTTTGGTTTAATTATCTCAATACATTGAAAAAAAATAAAATTCCAACCTATTTGGTTTCCGGGATTTTTAGAGAAAATCATTATTTTTTTAAATGGTACAGTACTTGGTTTCGAAAACAATTAAGTGTATTTACGTTTTTCTTTTTACAAGATGAAACTTCTGAAAAGCTATTAAATTCTGTTGGTTATACAAATACAAAAATAACAGGAGATACTCGATTTGATCGCGTTTTAGCTATATCTAAAAACAGTAAACCGATTGATTTAATAACTCTTTTTAAAGGGAATAAAAAAATAATTTTAGCTGGTAGTACGTGGGAAATGGATGAACAACTAATTTCTCTAATTAATTTTTCGCAAGCAAATTACAAATTAATTATTGCGCCACATGAAGTGAATGAAAATCATATTGAACTTATAAGGCAACGGTTTTCAAAAAATAATTTGTTGTGTTTTTCACAAGCTAATATAGATAATATAAAAACGGTAGATCTATTAATTATTGATAATATTGGAATGTTGTCATCTTTATATCAATATGCTGATATTGCTTACATTGGTGGTGGTTTTGGCAAAGGAATTCACAATATTTTGGAAGCAGCCGCTTTTGGAATGCCCATTATTTTCGGACCCAATTATGCAAAATTTAAAGAAGCAAATGACTTGCTAAAATTAGGTGCTGCTTTTTCTATTGAATCTTCAGAAAAATTCGAAAAAATATTTTTATCACTTACTAAAAATGAAGTAGTTCGAAATGAAATTTCTCAAATTTCGATTGATTACGTAGTAAAAAATTGCGGTGCAACAGCAAGTATTTTAAATAATATTCACTTGTAAAAAAAAGAGCCTCGATATTTTATTGAGGCTCTTTTAGCGGAATTATAAATCCCTTTTAATTATTATGCATCTCTGGTTTGTGTTGTTCTTGCTTATTTTGTAAAGGTCTTGGTTTATTTACTTTTGGTGCTTTTTTCTGCTGATTTACTTTTTTAGCATTGTTGATTCTAGTTGATCTTTGTGGTTGCACATTGTTCGGTCTTTCCGGTTGATTGTTATTCGGACGTTGTGGTTGTACATTGTTCGGTCTTTCCGGTTGATTATTGTTCGGACTTTGTGGTTGCACATTGTTCGGTCTTTCCGGTTGATTGTTATTCGGACTTTGTGGTTGCACATTGTTCGGTCTTTCCGGTTGATTGTTGTTCGGACGTTGTGGTTGCACATTGTTCGGTCTTTCCGGTTGATTATTGTTCGGACGTTGTGGTTGCACATTGTTCGGTCTTTCCGGTTGATTGTTATTCGGACGTTGTGGTTGTACATTGTTCGGTCTTTCCGGTTGATTAT
>DATLTG010000103.1:0-11877 GCA_035533735.1 Bacteroidia bacterium | reverse complement strand
TAACCTCTGCCAGTATTTGAATTGGTATCCCATCCATTACTTGGCAAATCAAAATAAGGAGCCTTTCCATCGAACGTAAACTCATTCCAACTCCAAAAAGCTAAAATTTTATTTGCCGAAAGCTTAAAGTATTTACGAGCTTCTAATTGTAATCCTTGCCAATTATTTTCACTTCCTAATAAAGTAGAATTGTATCTGTATAAAACACTCGCATAAAAAGCATTTTGAGGATTATTTACATTGATACGGCTGTCATACATAAAATGAGCTACAAGTCCAGATGAAATCGAAGACGTAGCGTTTTTACTATAATCAGAATAATCTGTGAGTAGCGTTTTATCAATAATATTATAATGATAATCAAGATAATATCCAAAGCCGGCATAATATTTTGATTTAAAGTGACGGAGCATTTCTTCATAAAATTTCACATAAGAATAATCAACAAAATCTGCCTTCGATAAAGAAGAATTACTTCCCAAGCCATAAGTATAAGAAGGATATTTGTAATATCGCCAATCCCCCAGCCAATCAATTTTGTTTCCTTTCGACCAAATATTACTAATAATTGGTGCCATAAGTTGGTTATGAATCGAATATTGTGCACCTGTATTTATTACCGAAAGATTTGTATTTGATTGGTTACCGGTATAAAAAGATATGTTCATAGCTAAAGAGGCTTGGGCACCAGCTTCTAACGTATATTCAACAGTAGGAGCAAAAACAAATAATAATTTTCCGGGAGGTATTTTTGCAGTATCTATCCTAGAATTAACGCTTTTTATTTTAAAAATATGTCTAAAAACATCATAAATATCAACCTGCTTAATAGTATCTTGGCTTTGAGCTTTTGATTGGCTAAAGACAAAAACAAAATTAATTATTAGTAAAATAATATAAAAATTGGCTTTTTTTATCACTACTATTTTCAATTATTTTTTTACCGTTTCTTAAAAATGAGCTTAAATGAGTTAAGACGATAGATTTAGCAGAAAGGTTGTAAAAAATAAAATATTTGTTTTTTTTCAAATACTTTAAAAACCGACAAGCTATCTTTGTCGTCTTATACAATAGAAGTTATATTGGAACCATCTGAAAAAGATTTAATAAAGGGATGTCTAAATGGATTAGCATCTTCGCAACGTCTGCTTTATAAACGCTACGCAGGGAAGATGTTTGTAGTATGTAGGCGTTATGCTAACAGTAGGGAAGAGACGGAAGATATTTTACAAGAAGGATTTATAACGGTTTTTAAAAAACTTTCACAATTTAAAATGGAAGGTTCATTTGAAGGTTGGATAAGGCGTATAATGGTAAGTCGTGCAATTGAACATTACAGAAAAATGATACGAATGTTTCCTGTTATTGATATTGAAGGTATAGAAGAAAAATTTGTAAGTCCAGAAAATGTATTAAGCAATATTGCAACGAAAGACCTTTTAGAGATGATACAAGAATTACCATTAATCAACAAACTGGTTTTTAACTTATTTATATTTGAAGACAAAAGTCATAAAGAAATTGCACAATCACTAAATATAGCCGAAGGAACATCTAAATCGGCTTTGTTTCATGCAAGGATTATATTGCGTAAAAAAATTAAAATGAGTATGATGGTGGCACAAAACAATAGCTACAATGAAAAACGATTATAACGATCCAGAGCGCGAAATTTTTAGGACAGCACTCGACTCATTTGAGATGGAGCCGTCAGAAAAATTTTGGAATACAGCATTCGATAGCATTATTGTTAAAGAAAATAATTTGCGCAACAAATTATTTTTATGGAAAACTATTGCAATCACAATGGCTTGTCTTGTTTTATTTCTTGGACTAAATCAATATTTTGTTTACAACAAGATAACTAAAATAGAAAAAATGGTTGCAAACAATGAAAAATCTCAGCCTGTTATTGAAAATAACAATAGCACCACTTCTCAAAACAACTCGATAAAATCATCTACTACTAATAATAACCAAACTCAAGTAACACATACAACTTTATCATCTACAAATACGGTACTTCAAAACTACAAAACAGGACATCAAACTAAAACGAATGATGGATTACGTTTTCAAAAACAACCCAATAAGAACTCGAGCAAAAATTATTCATTGGCTTTGAATACAAAAAAATCAACTTTTAAAAACAATTTGATTGTTAGTACTAAAATAAACAATAAAGGAATTGTTTCTGAACACAAAAAAACTGAGTTAAAAACGGACTCTTCTTTGCAAGTTGAACGAAATTTAGCCAATACTTTTGAAGCTAAAAATACTGGAGATATCGTTAATCCCAAACTCAATGCAAATAAATATATTGATAATGATGCTTCTAAAAATACAGAAGACAGTAGCGCAACGCTGAAAAAACAAACAGAAGAACAAATCCAATTAATTGCCAGTAATGCTAAAACATCAGACTCTTTAAAGACAAAAGATAGTTCAGCGTTAAAACTTTTGCCGAAAGGTGATTCTGCTGCAATAGTTAAAAATAATGAGCCTATTAAAGCACCGTTTAACTTAAAAGATAAACTGTCTATAAGTGCTTTTTTTACGTCAGGAGGAGTTAATGACTTTATACGTAGTAAAGACAATAATCAAAATGATAATGTAACTCCTGCTTCATTAAAGCAAAAAGAAGTAGATATTGATGCTTATAATATAGGCATAAAATTGGGGTATGACATCTCACCAAAATGGATTATTCAAACAGGATGTTATTACAACATTTTCTCTTTTTCAATTAACCAAACCGTAGTACATGCTTCGGATGAGAATGGTGGTATTGGGTATTCAATAATTACTAGTTCTGGGCGCGTAAATATTCCGTATCAATCATCATCAATAAATATAGGTGATAGTATAAAAGTTCGAGGTATTTCATCCAGAGGGTATTTGTGTATTCCATTACAATTTTCGTATCAAGTTGCATCAATTAAAAAATTTGGTTTTTATGTTTCAAGTGGGGTTGCGGCAAATTTTGCAATATATCAAGGAACCCAATTACACTGGGAAAATACAATGTTGCAAGAAGAGGAGGTATCTGTTGAAAAAGTTCAAGAACTGTCTAAATGTAATTATACATACGACTTTAGACTATCTGTTAATTATAATATAACAAACAAATTTTCCCTTTATATAGAACCTGTTATGCAGGGTTCAATAACCCCAATTAATAAAAATGCACCCGTAATTACATACCCTTTCTTTTTTGCAGGCTCACTTGGCTTAACATTTCATTTGTAATTTTATATTTTTTTAACATTTAAAAAACTTTTTAGTCATAACCATCGTCTATCTTTAGAGAGTCTTCTCTTAAAAATATAGATTATGGTTTTAACTAGAAAAAAGTGCCTTTTTATAGTACAAGGCGAAGGTCGTGGACACATGACACAATCGTTATCAATGAAACAAATTCTTCAAGATGCAGGAATAGAAGTATGCGAAGTTTTGATAGGCAAAAGCAAACATCGCGAAATTCCTTCTTTTTATTATCAAAAAATAGGAGCCAAAGTTACACCAATCGTAAGTCCTAATATGGCTCAAGATAAAAAAGGGAAAGGGATTAAATCAATTACAACTTTACTCAAAAATATTTTTTTATTACCTCATTTTATTAAAAGCCTTAACACAATCAATCGGAAAATAAAGGAGCACAATCCCGATTTAATTATTAATTTTTATGAGCCTTTGTGCGGATTGTATTATTTACTCTTCCATCCCAAAATACGAATGGTTTCCATTGCTCACCATTATATGTTTTTACATTCAGATTATAGAATGCCAAGTGGAAAAAATTTCGAAAATTATTTTTTAAAATTTTATACGCGTTTAACAACTTTCGGTGCTACAAAAAAATTAGCACTTTCATTTTATCGATTTGAAAATGATGAAGCTCAATCCATTTATGTTGTTCCGCCTTTATTAAGAAATGAAGTAATGGAACAACCTATCGAAAATAATAATTTTATATTGATTTATATTCTCAATAGTGGATATATGGATGAAATTATAAAATGGCACATCAAAAATCCGGAAACCGTTTTACATTGTTTTACTGATAAAAAAGAAATGGCAGATGAAGTGAAATATGATGACACGCTTTATTTTCACCAATTGAATGACAAAAACTTTTTGAAATTAATGTCAAATGCAAGTGGAGTGGCAACAACAGCGGGGTTTGAGTCAGTATGTGAAGCAATGTATATGGGAAAACCAGTATTTATGGTGCCAGTAAAAGGACATTATGAACAATTTTGTAATTCAAGAGATGCGTTTAAAACAAGTGCAAGTATATATGATGAGTCATTTAACATGAGTGTTTTTTTGAATTACATAAAAAATTATAAAATCGAGAATCTTTCATTTAAAACATGGGCAGATCAATCAAGATCAACTATAATAAAACACATTCAAAGTGTTATGTATGCCGAAAGCAATGTCCGACACTTGTATCCATATAAGCAACCATATAAACAAACGGCACAATAAAATACGAATGTGTTTACAAAAAACAGAAACGGTTTATTTAGTCACCATTATATTTAATAATAAATGCTACTAGAAAAATTATCCGAGTTACCTTTTTACATAAAAACTTACGGGTACATTGTTATTTTTTTATGCGTTTTTCTACAAGAACTAGGAATACCGAATCCTATAACAAATGAATTGGTGCTGATATTTTGTGGATACCTTTGTTATACTGGAATTTTAAGCTTATACAAAGTAATTATAGTAGCTATTTTAGCTGATTTTATAGGAACAAGTATTTTATATTTTGTATTTTATTTCTTCAGTAAATGGATAATTTCAACTTATCCATCATTGATTCCAGTAAAAGGTAAAACAATTGACCGATTAAAAAATCACATTTTAAAAGGTGGATTTTGGAGTATATATATTGGTCGACTTACTCCATTTTTGCGCGGATATGTTTCTGTGGCAGCAGGAATAATGCAAATTGAACGTGTAAAATTTTTAAGTACTGTAATTATTTCAGCTATTACTTGGAGTGGAGGTCTTGTATTGTTAGGTTGGATACTTGGTCCTTACTGGAAAGTTACAATGCAAAAAGATAATATTATTGAAAGTATTTTATTGGTAGTTGCCCTTATGTTTGTAATTTTATTCATAGTCAATTACCTTAAACGAAGACAGTTGAAAAATGTCGAATTTTGATTTAATTTTTTCAAAAAATCGGATTAAAAAATAATTATTAATCAAATTATAATGGTATGAACAGAAAAGATTTTTTATTAAAAATTATTGGAGGAGCATCTGTAGCTGCCTTTATTGCATCGTGTAAAAAAAACAATTCTTCTCCAACTCCGTCAGGGACAGCCAATGTAAATTTTACTATTGATATCACAAGTGCTGCATACGCTGCACTTCAATCAAATGGTGGTTATGTTTATGTTAACTCCATTATTATCGGAAGAGTAAGTGCAGGAAATTATTTGGCTATATATGATGTATGCACACATACTGGTTGTACAATTCAATTTAATGGAAGCCAATTTCCTTGCCCTTGTCATGGTTCGTTATTTGACGCAAATGGAAACGTAGTAACTGGACCTGCTAGTACTCCTTTAAAAAAATATAACACATCACTTTCTGGAAATTTATTGCGCGTCTATTCTTAAAAAATCACAATACGTTTAAATTAATTATACTATCCTTAATTCAAAAAAATAGTTAAAATCGTAAAAATTGCATCTTTTATACTTAAAGCATCTGCTTTAATGCGCTTACAATGTGGTGTTTTTTTTTACCTTTATCGGCTGAAAAATTATGTTTGAAAGGATAAAAAAAGCACTCAATCCGAATGGAGAAATGTCGTTTCTGGCACATCTCGAAACGTTGCGTTGGCACTTGATGCGCTCGGTAATTGTTGTTTCCATTTTAGGAATAGTGATGTTTGTTTATCAAAAATTCTTATTCGGAACTGTCCTTTTTGGTCCTAAAAACCCCAATTTTATTACTTATAGAATTCTTTGCAAAATAGGTGCACGTTTAAATATGCCTGAATTGTGTATTCATAAAATTCCAATACAATTAATAAATACCGAACTTGCTGGACAACTCACGATGAGTATGTGGGTTGCATTTGTTGCAGGTTTAATTCTCGGAATGCCTTATGTTTTATGGGAATTATGGCTTTTTATAAAACCTGCTTTAAAACAAAAAGAAATAAAAGGTGCAAAAGGTTTTGTGTTTTTTGCCACCTTGCTTTTTTTGATTGGAGCATCGTTCAGTTATTTTTTAATTGTGCCTTGGACAATTAATTTTCTTGGAAATTACAGTATCAGCGGAAGCGATGTTTCGAATATGATAACTATAGATTCCTACATTTCTACGGTAACCAGCTTGGTTTTTTTACTCGGTTTGGTTTTTGAATTACCCATTATCGTTTATTTTCTTACCAAATTCGGAATATTAAGTCCGGCATTTATGCGAAAATATAGGAGGCATGCCGTAATTGTTGTATTAATTGGCGCAGCGTTTATTAGTCCACCTGATGTAACTTCACAAATGGTAGTTGCAGTGCCATTGTATTTGTTATTTGAGCTGAGTATATTTGTTTCTGTCTTTGCTCAAAAAAGAAAAAAACCTATTTGATACAAAACGAATTTAAAATTTTAAATAATTTTCTATGAGTAATTCTGTTAATGAATTCAATACTTTTCGAGAAGCTATGAACGAAAAAATTTTAGCACAAGATAATTTAGTGCTAAAACGTTTATTTAACTTGGATACCAATACCTATCAAGCGGGTGCGCTTTCTGTAAAAACAAAAGAGTTGATGGGATTAGTTGCCTCAATGGTGTTACGTTGCGATGATTGCATAAAATACCATCTCGGAAAATGCAACGAGCAAAATGTGTCGGATGAAGAATTATTTGAAACGTTTGCCATTGCCAATATTGTAGGTGGAACAATCGTTATACCACATACGCGAAGAGCTGTTGCGTATTGGGAAGAATTAAAAAAATCAACAAAACAAGTTTCAAAAAAATAATTTTTCGAATGCTTTTTTTTAAAAAACATAAGCGCATTCTATTTTTTATTTACACATTTTTTTGTGTTTCTGTTTTTTCTGTGCAAGCACAAGAAACAAAAATTTCTGGAAAAATATACGATGCAAAAACGCGAGAGCCTTTGCCTTTTATAAGTATTGCGCTGCAAGGAACCACCATTGGAACTACTTCTGATGTAGATGGAAAGTATTCCATAACTACAAATGTTCATGCCGATACTATTCAGGTTTCTTATATCGGATACAATACATTTTCTCAAAAAATAGTCAATCATAAAACACAAATTATTAATGTGTTTTTGCAACCTTCGGAATTGGCTTTGCCGGAAGTTACTATTCGTCCTGGCGAAAATCCTGCACACAAAATTTTACGAAAAGTAATTGCACACAAACCCGAAAACGATCCCGAAAACATAGATGCGTACCAATATGAAGTTTACAATAAATTAGAATTTGATTTAAATAATCTTTCCGAAAAATTTAAAAATCGAAAAGTATTTAAACCTATCAAATTTGTATTTGATAATATCGACAGTTCCAACGTGAAGGAAAAACCTTATTTGCCCATGTTTATCAGCGAATCTTTGTCGGATGTGTACTACAAAAAAAATCCGAAATACAACCAAGAAATTATAAAAGCCAGTAAGGTTTCAGGGATGCAGGATGCTAGCATCGCACAGTTTACAGGCGATATGTATCAAACATTAAATATTTACGATAATTCTATTTTGGTAGAAAAAACAAGTTGTTATAGTCCAATTTCAAGTAATGGTTTGTTGTATTACAAATATTATTTGATTGATAGTATGCTGCTAAACGGGCATTGGTGTTATCAAATTCAGTTTAAACCAAAACACAAACAAGAATTTGCTTTTAGTGGAAATATTTGGATTGCCGACACCACTTTTGCGGTGGCTCGTTTAGAAATGACGTTGAACCCTCAAGCCAATATTAATTTTATTACAGAATATAATTTAATTCAAGATTATAAAGATATAGACAATATTTGGATGCTAAGTACCGATAAACGTGTTGTAGATTATGCCCTTAAAGATAATTCGATGGGCGTTTACGGACGAAAAACAACCTATTATCATAATATTGTTTTACACCAACCAAAGCCAGATGATTTTTATTCACACACTAATAATTTAGTATTGGAAAAAGGCGCTGAAAATAGATCTCTTGCTTATTGGAAAAAAAATCGCCCTGACTCGCTTTCTAAAGAAGAAAAAAGTATTTATCAAATGGTGGATAGTGTGAAATCATTGCCTATTTATCATACTTGGTTTGATATCATCAGTTTAATTTATGGCGGTTATAAAACGGTGGGCAATATTGATATTGGTCCGTATGGATATCTGCTTAGCACCAATCAAATTGAAGGAACACGCATTCGGATAGGCGGACGAACAAGTACTAATTTTAGTTCCTGGTACGAATTAAGCGGTTATGGTGCTTATGGATTTACCGATAAAAAATTAAAATATGAAATCGGTTTTAAAACTTTTATTTCGCACAAGCCACGCGAAATAGTCGGAATTACTTATAAAGACGATTACGAAATTTTAGGTAACAATGATAATATTGTTTCGAGAGATCAATGGCTCACTTCGTTGTTCACAACAAGCCCTCTGAATAATTTAACGAAAGTGGAAGAAGTACATGCGTATTTTGACAAAGAATGGTTTTCAGGATTTGGAACTATTTTTAATTTTTCGGGCAGAACAATGACACCACTTGGCGATTTTAAATACCAATTTTACAATAACAATGGACAATTGATTACACAATCAACAATTAAATCGTCCGAAATAAAATTAGAAACCACCTATTCAAAAGATCAAAAATATGTGGACGAAGATTTTGTCCGAATTCCGATGCCGAATAAATATCCAGTTTTTCAATTCGATTATATGTTGGGGTTGAAAGGTGTTTTCAACAGCAATTATCAGTACAATAAATTTGTGTTGAACATTAGTCAGCGCGTAAATATTTTACCATTTGGACATATCGATTATGTAGTAGAAGGCGGAAAAGTTTTTGGAAATATCCCATATCCATTAATGGTTTTGCATCCTGGAAACGAGTCCTATTTTTATGATCCGAATAAATTTGTGTTGATGAATTATTATGAATTTGCCAGCGATCAATATTTTGATGCTATGGTAGAAGAACATTTTGACGGATTCTTTTTCAACCACATTCCGTTTTTACGAAAACTAAAATGGAGAGAAGTTGCTGAAGGAAAATTTTTGGTTGGAAGTGTTTCAAGCACCGACAAAAACATTTTGATTTTTCCATCTACATTACATTCCTTAAATAAAGGACCGTATTACGAAGCAGGTTTTGGTATAGAAAATATTTTTAAAGTGCTTCGTATTGATGCCGTTTGGCGATTATCCTATCTCAATGATCCAAACATTTCTCGTTTCGGAATACGTGGAACGTTGCAGTTTATGTTTTAAAATTAAAAATTCATTAAAGAATTTTTTTTAAAATTTGATGACAACACATTGAGTTATGAATAATGTTGAAAATAAAATAAACAATGAAAACAGTCCATTTTCTCTATTTAATAAATAGCTCCTCATGTATATAAACTATACATGATATAAAAGGAAAACCTGTTAAATTTGTGTTAAGAATTTACTTAAATGTTGATTGTATTTATATTTTACAGACCTTTAACATTATAGAATTTAATAAAAATATCATGGATAAAAAAGAACTTCGGAAAGAATTGGAAATTTTATTGATTCATTCCATAGAAGATACCTTGAATAAAAAGGATAGTGCTACAACAAAAAAAATTCGTAAAACTACTTTTGAGGTATCTAAAGTGATTGCTAAAAAATTTTACAAATCAATTAAAACAGAAGCAACAGTTGTAAAAGGGATTCGGAAATCTACTCCCAAAAAAATTGTAAAGCCCATTGCAAAAACCGCTTCCGTTAAATCAAAAAGTAAAAAATAAATTTTCAGATAGTTTTTGTGAAGTATGATAAAGAAAGGAGTTCTTTTTATTAATCGCGAATTAAGTTGGTTGTCGTTTAACGAACGCGTTTTACAAGAAGCAGAAGACACAACCGTTCCACTAATTGAGCGATTAAAATTTCTGGGAATTTATTCCAATAATTTGGATGAATTTTTTCGCGTTCGCGTTGCCACACTAAAACGTGTGATGAAATTTCAAAAAAAAGCAACAGAGTTTATGGGCGAAAATCCAGCAGTGTTGTTGGATAAAATTCAGAAAGTGGTGATTGTTCAGCAGCGCAAGTTCGAAAATGCTTACCAAAACATTTTAAAAGAACTTCATCAAAACAATATTTCCATTATTAACGAAAAGCAGCTCAATTTTGAGCAAGGCGTTTTTGTAAAAAATTATTTTACCAATAAAGTAATGCCGGCACTTTTTCCGGTAATGCTGAATAATACATCTAATTTTTCTTATTTATTAAAAGATAAATCCAATTACCTTTTTATTAAACTCGGTCGCACCGACAAAACCAAAAAAAATAAATATGCGCTGTTAGAAATTCCTACCGATTCTCTATCGCGTTTCGTAGTTCTGCCAAAAGAAAACGAAAAACATTTTATCATTTTATTAGATGATGTGATTCGTTATTGTTTGAAAAAAGTTTTTCTGAATTTTGAATGTGATTTTATGGAAGCTTATAACATAAAACTGACAAGAGATGCAGAAATTGATATTGACAATGATTTATCAAAAAGCTTTATCGAAAAAATTTCTAAAGGATTAAAAGATCGGAAAAAAGGACAACCGGTTCGGTTGGTTTATGACAGTCAAATTGCTCCCGATATGCTCGAATTTTTAATGAAAAAAATGAAACTCGGCAAAGAAGACAATCCAATTCAAGGAGGACGTTATCACAATTTTAAAGATTTTATTTCTTTCCCAAAAATTGGCGACAAAGAATTGAGCTATAAAAAATTAAAACCACTTAAACATCCCGATTTAGAAAACAAACCCAATATTTTTAAAGTCATAAAACAGAAAGATGTTATGTTAACGTATCCGTATCAATCGTACGAACACATTATTGATTTTTTACGCGAAGCATCTGTTGATCCAAAAGTACAAACCATCCAAATTACTTTATATCGAGTTGCCAAAAATTCCACCATTGTACAAGCATTGATAAATGCAATTAAAAACGGAAAAGAAGTTATTGCTGTTATTGAACTGCAAGCTCGTTTTGATGAAGAAGCAAATATTTATTGGTCAAATAAAATGCAAGAAGAAGGTGCTAAAGTAATTTATGGCGTTCCAGGATTAAAAGTACACTCTAAAATGTTTTTAATATCGCGGAAAGAAAACGGTAAAATTGTTCAATATGCCCACATTGGAACTGGAAATTTTAATGGCGATACAGCTCGAACTTATACCGATCACAGTTTACTTACGTCTGATAAACGCATCACCGAAGAAGTAGGAAAAGTTTTTGATTTTTATACCGATAATTTTAAAATCGGGAAATTCAAACATTTATTAGTGTCGCCATTTTTTATGCGAAAAGAATTAACGGAACTTATCAACATTGAAATTCAAAATGCGAAAAAAAAGAAACCGGCTTATATCATTCTCAAATTAAATAATTTGGTGGATGATGATATGATAAAAAAATTATACAAAGCCAGCAGTCATGGCGTAAAGATTAAATTAATTATTCGCGGAATTTGTTCCTTAGTTGCAGGAGATAAAATTTTAAGCAAGAATATTGAAGCGATAAGTGTGGTAGATAAATTTTTAGAACATAGTAGAGTGTTCATATTTTGTAACAACGGAAATGAAAAATATTTTACATCTTCGG
>DATLTG010000102.1:0-3846 GCA_035533735.1 Bacteroidia bacterium | reverse complement strand
AGTTAGTAGTTAGTAGTTAGTAGTTAGTAGTTAGTAGTTAGTAGTTGGATATTAGATTAAAAAAAATCGTCATTCTGAACTTGATTCAGAATCTGCGCGATGGAAAAAAACACCAAAAAAAATAATTTTTGTCATTCTGAGTGCAACGAAGAATCTAAATTAGATATTAGTATTAGACGAAAAAAATATTTTTTTAAAAATTCGGTTTCAATAAATATTTCGAATAAAACTGATTGATTTTATGCAAAGCGTCTTCGGCTGTATCTACCACAGAAAAAAAGTCGAGATCTTCAACACTAATATTATGTTCTTCTTCCAGCACTGTTTTTTTCATCCATTCAATCATTCCTTCCCAATAATGTTTCCCAACCAAAACAATTGGAAAATGTGCTATTTTATTTGTTTGAATTAAAGTGATGGCTTCAAAAAGTTCGTCCATTGTTCCGAAACCTCCTGGCAAGGCTATAAAACCTTGCGAATATTTTAAAAAGATAGTTTTACGAACGAAAAAATAATCAAAATTTATCAGCTTATCATTATCTATAAATGAATTAGACGATTGCTCAAACGGCAACACAATATTTAAGCCCACCGATTTTCCACCTCCAGCTTTCGCGCCTTTATTAGCTGCTTCCATAATTCCAGGACCACCACCTGTAATTACACCAAAACCTTCGCGTGTAAGTTTATAAGCAATTTCTTCCGCCAATTTATAATATTTGTTTTCCGGTTTTGTGCGTGCCGAACCAAAAATAGAAACGCAAGGTCCAATCTTCGCCATTTTATCAAAACCACTCACAAACTCAGCCATTATTTTAAATAATTGCCAAGAGTCAGTTGATTTGATTTCGTGCCAATCTTTGTCATCAAGGGCTTTGCGGATTTTTTCTTCTTCAGTACTCATAAATCATTTTTTTGAAATTAATTTTTGGCATAATTCTTTTTTCAAATAAGCTGCCGTATAACTTTTTTTATTTTCGATAATTTCTTCAGGTAAACCGGAACAAATAATTTCCCCTCCTTTACGTCCACCTTCCATTCCTAAATCAATAATATAATCTGCTGTTTTTATAATGTCCATATTATGTTCAATTACCAAAACAGTATTTCCGGCATCCGTTAATTTATTCAGCACTTCCATTAAAATACGAATGTCTTCGAAATGTAATCCAGTTGTTGGCTCGTCTAAGATATAAAAAGTTTTTCCTGTTTCTCTTTTCGAAAGTTCAGCAGCCAATTTTACACGTTGCGCTTCTCCTCCTGAAAGTGTGGTAGATTGTTGTCCAAGCGTGATGTAACCCAAACCTACTTCTTTTATGGTTTTTATTTTTTGAATGATAGAAGGAATCTTTTCGAAAAATTCAACTGCTTGATCAATCGTCATGTTTAACACATCACTAATTGATTTTCCACGATAGCGAATTTCTAATGTTTCACGATTATAACGTTTGCCGTTACAGGTTTCGCAATTCACATAAACATCTGGTAAAAAATTCATTTCAATGGTTCGCATTCCGCCACCTTGACACGTTTCGCATCTTCCACTTTTTACATTAAAGGAAAATCTTCCAGGTTTATATCCTCGTATTTTCGATTCAGGCATTTCAGCAAAAAGATTTCGAATATCTGTGAAAACGGCTGTGTAAGTGGCCGGATTAGAACGCGGAGTTCTGCCAATCGGAGCTTGATCTATTTCAATAATTTTATCAATGTGTTCTAATCCCGAAATAGATTTGTAAGGCAACGGTTTTTTTTCCGAACGGTAAAAATAATGACTCAAAATTGGATATAATGTTTCATTTATTAATGTTGATTTTCCGCTACCAGAAACGCCTGTAACGCAAATTAATTTTCCTAAAGGAAACTCCACGCTTACGTTTTTTAAATTATTTCCGGAAGCATTTTTCAACACAATTTTTTCACCGTTTCCTTCCCTCCTCTTTGTCGGAATTTCAATTTGTTTTTTATGATTCAAATACTGAGACGTAAGCGAATCGCATTTTAAAATTTCTTCGGGAGTTCCTGCGGCTACAATTTCTCCGCCATGAACGCCAGCAAAAGGACCAACATCAATCACATAATCCGCTGCTAAAATCATTTCTTTATCGTGTTCAACCACAATTACAGAATTTCCAATATCGCGCAAATTTTCGAGTGCTGTAATTAATTTTGCATTATCGCGCTGATGCAAACCGATACTCGGCTCATCTAAAATATATAAAACACCAACCAATTGCGAACCAATTTGTGTAGCCAAACGAATACGCTGCGCCTCGCCACCAGAAAGGGTTTTAGAACTTCTGTTAAGCGTTAAATAATCCAAACCAACATCTAAAATAAAATCAATGCGCGTACGAATTTCTTTAATAACTTCTTTCGCGATGACTTGTTCTTTATTGCCCATCAAACTCTCCACTTCCGAAAAATATTTTTTCAGCTCATCTAAATCCATATTCGCTAATTCCGAAATATTTTTTCCGCCAATTTTAAAAAACAAAGCTTCTTGTTTCAAGCGATTTCCGTGGCAAGTTGGACAAACAATTTTATTCATAAAACCTTGCGCCCATTTGTCAATGGAATGCGATAATTGTTCGTTTTTTTGTCGCTCAATAAAATTGGCAATTCCTTCAAAATTCAAAGAATAATTGGTAGCTGCGCTGTCGTAAGCGGTTTTCACTTTAAAAATTTCGTCTGAACCAAATAAAATAACATTCAACGCATTTTCAGCAATATCTTGAATAGGCGTTTCCAGCGTGAAACCGTATTTATCGCCAATAGCTTCGAGTTGTCGAAACATCCACGTATTTTTGTATTCGCCAATGGCAATAATTCCGCCTTTTTTTATACTTAATTTTGGATTGGGAATTATTTTAGAAGTATTTATTTGAGAAACTTCACCTAAACCATTGCATTTCGGACAAGCTCCGTAAGGCGAATTAAATGAAAAAAGATTCGGAGCTGGTTCGTCATAAGAGATTCCGGAAGTCGGGCACATTAAAAAACGACTGAAATGTGTAACCGTTTCATCTGCCGGATCCATCACCATAATTACACCTTTTCCATGTTTCATTGCTATTTGCAGAGATTCTGAAATCCGTTGACGCGCATCAATATGCACATCAATTTTATCAATAACAATTTCAATATCGTGAACTTTGTATCTATCTAATTGTGTTTTACCGCCCAATTCAATAACTTTTCCATCCACACGCGCACGCAAAAAACCAATTTTTCGGATGTGTTCAAACAATTCGCGGTAATGTCCTTTTCTGCCTTTTACAACAGGAGCCAACAGAAAAATTTTTTTTTCAGAAAACTTCTCAATGATTAAATTCAAAATTTGTTCGTCAGAATAACGAATCATTTTTTCTCCGGTAATGTATGAAAATGCTTCTCCGGCACGCGCAAAAAGCAAACGCAAAAAATCGTAAATCTCGGTAATAGTACCAACTGTAGAACGTGGATTTTTATTTACCGTTTTTTGTTCGATAGAAATAACTGGACTTAAACCGCTTATTTTATCCACATCCGGGCGTTCCATACTTCCTAAAAACTGGCGTGCATACACCGAAAAACTTTCGATGTAACGTCTTTGCCCTTCCGCATAAATAGTATCAAAAGCAAGCGATGATTTTCCACTGCCACTCAAACCGGTTATCACCACCAATTTATTTCGAGGAATACGAACGTTTACATTTTTAAGATTATGTTCGCGTGCGCCTGTAACCTCCAAATACTCATCTTCTTTCGCAATTTGCTGAAGCTCTTCTATACTTATTTCTTTTGCGTTCATTTTTAAAAAATGCAAAGGTAACTGATTTTTAAGGACAAATTTATATAGAAGAA
>DATLTG010000101.1:0-4260 GCA_035533735.1 Bacteroidia bacterium | reverse complement strand
AAAGCAGAAACAGGTGCTTTGGATGAATTAACTCAAAAGCAAATTAACGAGGTAATGGTAAGCTATGTTTTAAATCATTACAATAACTCTGATGAAGCGAAGACAAGTATGAAGGATACATTTGATAGCGTACAAAAACTCTTAAATAGGCTCTTAAATTTCATGTCAATTAGTGAAAAGGAGCTTAAAGCAATGTATGACATAAAAGCTAAAATGGAGAAATTGGAAGCTACTTTACCAGAAGGGTGTAATATTGCTGATTTACCAGAAGTGATTACGTTTGCAAAGAAACTTGATAAGCCATATTACAACCATAGCCAAGCTGGAAAATTATTAAATGTTCAACGCCAAACTATTAGCAATTGGCTTGATAAGAAGCATCTAGGACTTGTTGGATATACAGTAGGTAGCCGTAATGTAATAGATAAAATAGAAATTATAAGGTTTTATAGAGTGTGGAAAGGAGTTGAATGGAATTTTTAACTACCCCTCAATATCTTTAAAGAAATCTTTTAAAGAAATCTTATGTATTTCTAACATCCGTAACAGCGTACTCATAGTTATATTAGCTTTTGCAGCCTCAATTTTCCATACCTGTACCCTACTAAGTTTATACTTTATAGCAAAATCTTCATGGCTTTTAAAGCCTTTTTTTATCCTTAGTTCCCTCAGTTTAGAGCCAATTTGAGATAAAACTTTTTGTTCTATTTTAATATTCATGGCACAAATATAAAAATTTTTATCAACATACTATAATATGTTAATTATAATATGTATATTTGTATTATAATTAAAAACAAAAAGATATGATAATCGCACAAACAATCAGAGAACAACTAATTACACTTGGAAGAATTGAAGTAATGTCTTGGGGAAGCCACAACTGGCAAGGGGGAAATGACTTTTTACAATTTAAAGTTCAAGGTTTTAAATTTAAAGGAATCGTAAAAATTACATACATGCCAACAGATGTATATAAAATTGAGTTCATTAAAAAAAATGAAATTGTTGAAACGTATAATGATGTTTATTTTGATGAAATGGTTAATATCATTGATAACTACGTGGAATACACAGGAAAGAATTATGCAAATGATGTAAATAAAGCAGTATATAAATTTTAAAAATAATAGAGATGAAAAAAATAGCAATTTATTGTAGAGTGAGTACAACTGACCAGACAACGGAAAACCAAATTTTAAGATTAACAGAATATTGTAACTTAAAAAACTTATCCTTTGACATTTACCAAGAAACACAAAGCAGCAGAAAAACAAGACCTGTGAAAGCTGGTCTACTATCTAAGCTACGTAATAATGAATATAGCGGTGTATTAGTATATAGGTTAGACCGTTGGGCACGTTCTTCAACTGAACTATTATTAGAGATAAATGAGCTTATCAGCAAAGGAATTACATTTTGTTCCTATTCTGAGCAATTAGATTTCTCAACCGCTACTGGTAAACTCCATTTCACAATTTTATCAGCATTCGCAGAATTTGAAAGAAATCTTATACGTGATAGAACTTTGGAAGGGTTACATAGGGCAAAGTCTCAAGGTAAATGTGGAGGTCGTCCAGTTGGAAGCAAAGACAGCAAAAAACGTAAAACTGATGGGTATGTTCAACGCTGGGTAAATAATCCCCCCCTAAATAACTCACAACAAATTTACAACCTCCAAAACCCAGTAAAATGAGTTCAATCCCCCCCTGTAAATTAATGGGTAAACAAACGGTCGTTTATTTACTTGCTTTTAGCATTAGTATTTATTATCTAATACATTTCCATTAATATCAATAGCATACATATAATTATTACCAACATCATAGACATGAGCTTTAATCCATATAAGACAATTGTCTTTATCTGCAATCATATTTTCCATTTTTTGTAGTGCTTCTAATTTATTTAGAATTCTATTAGAAAATACATAACTGTGATTTTCATAATTTGTATGATATTCTAGTTCAAAACTAAATTCTTTTGTTGTTGCTGTTGTTGTTGTTGCTGTGTTTTCCATTTTGTTTCTTTTTTTTAAATTAAAATTATTGTTTATTGACTCAGGGCTATTGTAGAAATTAAAAACTCAAAAAGCAATTTTATTTGAATTTATTTTGAGCTAAAAATACATTTTGAAATCTATTTTTCAAATTATTTATATCCTCTACCTTTATATTCTTAGTTATTTAATTCGTGTGTATTCTTAATTAAAAGATTGCATTCATTCAGTATTTCCAACATCTCTCTAGGGTTCCAAAAAGCATAAATTTCATTACGGAGTTGTCTGACTCCCTGATATTCTAACTTTGATAGTTTATCTAACATTATATCCCTATCAACTTCTAATTTTAAAAAATTTGCATTTTCAAATTTTAAAGACTCTTTCACGCACGATATTAATTCATCTGGATTTCCCACCGCCCTCAGTTCCTCCTCAGTCGGCATTCCTATATTATCTATTTTTTCAGGATAAAAGCGATTAAATTTTCCATTAAAAGCGTTATAAATTAAAAGCTTTTCATCTTTTGTGAAATCCGATTTTTTTGTTGTTGTTGTGTTTTCCATTTTGTTTTTTTTTTGTTTTTTAAATTAATATTATTTTTTTTGACGCAGGGCTAATGTAGAAATTAAAAACTCAAAAAGCAATTTTATTTGAATTTATTTTGAGTTAAAAATACATTGAAAGCTATCTACAACCTAATATACAATAATAGTATTTATATTTGAAAAATACAAGTAGAAAGGATATTTATTTTAAAAAAAAACTACTGCAAGTGTAAATATTTGAAACAATTTTTATTGTAATAATATTTTCTCTTGCTTTTATTTGCATCCCGAAAAAAGTGTCTATGAATGGAATGAAATAGTCTCTTTGAGGGAGTTAATATTTTATTATTATTTCAAAATAAATCAATTTTCAACTTTAATTATTTGACTTTTAATTTTATTTTCAGTATATTTATTGATATAATTAGTAGAGCCACTATATAAAAAAGGTTCTCTGGTTTCCATTCGGGGATAAGCTCCCGAGTGGTGTCTCACCAGCCAAAAGAGAAAATAACATAAAATGAGACATATTATGAAATGCAAATTAATTATTACTCAAACGTTAAAAACCCCAGTGTACTATCAAATATTACAACTGATGAATGGTTTAACCTTATTAAAGATTCAACTTATAAAGAACAAATAACTAAAGCAAGGAATGGAGAAATTGACTATAAAAAAACAAAGCTATCCTTACCTTGTGTTACCTACAATTTTCATTTTAATAAATACAAAACAGACGAAAATATTTTAAATTCAACAGGGCTTCTATACTATGATATTGACAATAAGGATTCAAAATTTGATATAGAATTATTAGATAAATCTAAAGTCTATTCCTATTACCATTCTTTCGGTGGGAAAGGATATTCAATTATAGTAAAGGTAGATGGTGTTAATCAATTAAATTTTAAATCAACATATAAAGAAATAGGTATTGAATTAGGTTTGATTAATTACATTGATACAAATGCTATAAAACAAACTCAGTTTAATGTAATATCTTTTGATTCTAATATCTATGTTAATCCTAATTCTTATACATTTTCTTCTTCTACAAATAATTCCCCCCAACCTTACGTAATTGAAACAAAAAAAAGAACATATACACTAGATGGGGGGGAATTTAATCCTAAACCTTTTGTAATTGAAAATAAAGTAAGAACAAATATTAAAGATGAATTTAAGCAAATAAGATTTGATAATACGGATGATATAGACATAGATGAAAATATTAATTATTTAACTATGTGGAATGGGATACAAATTGTCAAATGTTTTTATCCAAAGAAGAAAAGAACAAATAACCGTACTAA
The DNA here is from genome assembly GCA_035533735.1 of Bacteroidia bacterium. Taxonomy (GTDB): domain Bacteria; phylum Bacteroidota; class Bacteroidia; order DATLTG01; family DATLTG01; genus DATLTG01. The sequence goes on along the minus strand of DATLTG010000101.1, from coordinate 397 downwards.
TTTGCTTATTAGCTACACAAACAATCTTGTATGGTTAAATCCCTCTATTACTAAAACAAAAGCCTTAGATGTACTAAAAAACGTTAATTACAATGCTTGTGTACATCCAGTTGATGATAAAAAATTAGATGACATTATTAATTCAATTTTTCGTTACAAAGAAAAAGGTACTCTTAAGCCAATATATTTTTGGAAAACACGAAAAATAATATTTAGGAAAGGTGCTAACTTGACAAGAGATGAAAAATTAATTATTGTAAACCTTGAGCTAAAAAAAAAATGGAAAACAATATCTCATGGTAAAATAAAAAGAATTATTAAAAATTGGGATTTTGAAAAAAATGGTAGGATTACTCAAGCTAAAATATATGAAAAAAATAATATTTCCAGCAAAACG
>DATLTG010000100.1:0-2677 GCA_035533735.1 Bacteroidia bacterium | reverse complement strand
TGCCGGCAAGTGTTACCATTCCTGTATCATGCGGCCTGGGCGAAAGCTCTGAAAAATAAACTTCCTCATCTGCCAGAAAAAATTCAACGCCCCAAATTCCAAAACCAGTTAAGGCTTTCGTAACTTTTTCTGCCATTTGTTGCGCTTGTTTTAATTGCGACAAATTTATTTCCGCAGGTTGCCAACTCTCTCGATAATCGCCACGTTCCTGACGATGACCGATGGGTGGACAAAACAATGTTTTTCCGTTTTTTTGCGTAACCGTTAGTAATGTAATTTCCGAATTAAATTTCACAAAAGCTTCCACAATTACCTCTGTTTGATCGCCACGTTTGCCTGTTTGCGCATAATCCCAAGCTTTCTCAATATCGTTTTCCGATTTTATATACGATTGTCCTTTACCTGAAGAACTCATCAAAGGCTTTACTACACAAGGAATTCCGATTTTCGCAACAGTAGATTTTAATTCGTCCAAACTATTTGCATATTGATATTCGGCTGTTTTTAATTGTAATTCTTTCGCTGCTAAATCACGGATTGCTTTTCGATTCATCGTAAAATTCGCGGCTTTGGCACTTGGAACTACTTGTATTCCTTGTTTTTCATAATCATAAAAACGTTCGGTGCGAATGGCTTCAATTTCCGGAATCACAATATCAGGCTGGTGTTTCGCAACAATTCGGTCCAATTCATTTCCATCGAGCATATTAATTACTTCACGTTCATCTGCCATTTGTTGTGCCGGAGCATCGTTATACGAATCAACTGCAATTACGAAATGTCCTAAGCGTTTCAACGCGATGGTCAGTTCTTTTCCGAGTTCTCCGGAACCTAATAATAAAATTTTTTTACGCATATTTCTTTTTATAAAAACGTAAAATTAACCAAAAAATAAAACTGCTTTTTTACGTGTTGATTTTTCGCTTACGCAGAAAACCTTGCAATATTTACTTCCGCATCCAATGGAAAATTATTTTCCAAATAATTGATAAAATGATTTGCGAAATAAGGCGCCATCAAAGCTCCTTTTGTGCCCATTCCGTTAAAAATACACAAAGTAGGATGTTCGGGATGTGTTCCGATAAGTGGTCTGCGATCCAATACTGTCGGGCGAATGCCAGCTTCGTGATTAATAATTTGGTATGGCACTTTCAGAATTTTTTCGAGTTTTTGAATCAATTCGGTTTTGCCTTTTTCGGTGGGCACATTTGTTAAATCACTCCATTCGTAAGTAGCGCCAACTTTAAAGATTTCATTACCGATGGGTAAAATAAAAACGCCTTTATTGACAATCTTTTCGGTGTTGAAATTTTTTATCCGCACAGTTAAAATTTCACCTTTGGTAAGTTTAAAAGGAAGCCATTTGAAATAAGGATTGTCAACAGATTTGGCGCCTTCACAAAAAATAATTTTTTTCGCGGAAACGTTTTTGTAGCTAACTTGTTCATCTGATATTTTCAATAACTCGTATTGCATTTTTTCGGCAAGAAAATTATTTTCCGGCAACATTTTTTTTTGAAATAATTGTAAAAAAAGCAATAGGTCAATATTCCCCGAATGCTTTACTTCTGCGTATCCTAAATTGTTTTGAATGGTATTTTCAAAAAATACTTTTTCAGTAATTTCCGATAAATAAATCCCAGTTTCGGAGCTTATTTTTTTTCTCCACAATTCTTTTTCTTGTTCTTCCGAAAATAGTTTTACGATGGGTTTTTCGAAAAATAATTTTTCTCCCAATACTTCTTCAGCATCTGCATAAAATGTTTTGGCGAAGGCTAAAAGTTCATCGGCTTTCCAACTTTTTACGAGGCGTTTAAAAACAACAGGATTAAACATTCCGGCTGCAATGCTTGATGCAGAAAGACTTTCGGAAGCATCCATCACCAAAATATTTTTTTTATTTTTCAGTAATAAATACGCTAAAGAAGTTCCGGCAATACCTTGTCCAACAATTATGTAATCGTAATTTTTCATCCAAATATTTGCCTTAAAATTAGCGGAAATTGTTTGAACAATTTAAAATAAAAAATTTGCAGGTAACAGATTAACAAATAGCAGATTGAATTGGCACATCGGTAAATTGGTTCATCATTTAATTGGTTCAGTAATTTACTACATTTGTAAGCTTACAACTGAACAATGAAAGACATTTTCAACATTATTCAACAATCTTACGTTGGATATTTTAATTATTTAAAATACGAAGTGCTTAATCCCTCTTGGCACAATTATTTTTACTGGTTAATATTCCTTTCAATAGTTGTGTGGTTTCTTGAATTGCTTTTCCCTTGGAGGAAAGATCAAGCGGCATTTAGAAAAGATTTTTGGTTGGATGGGTTTTATATGTTCTTTAATTTTTTTCTTTTTTCTCTCATTGGATACAATGCTATTTCGTCTGTTGCAGTAAAATTATTTAATGATGGATTAGCACTCGTTGGCATCCATAATCTTGTAGCTTTAAATATTCGTTCATTACCGGCTTGGAGCCAATTTGCTTTGATGTTCCTCATTGCTGATTTCATACAATGGAATATTCATCGGCTCCTTCATAAAAATAAATATTTATGGGAGTTTCATAAAGTACATCATTCAGTTGTAGAAATGGGCTTTGCGGCACATCTACGCTTTCATTGGATGGAAACTATTATCTACAAAACGCTTCAATACATTCCACTTT